>JAZGGN010000027.1:0-3353 GCA_036480475.1 Gammaproteobacteria bacterium | reverse complement strand
CAAGCACCATGTTAAATCATCCACAAGCAAAGATAAAGATAATGAATATAATAATTCTTAATTTTTTTTGATTAATTATTTGAAATAATGGTCTTTTATGATACAATATTGCTTTCAACTAATTTATATAGCTATGTCAAACCCAACCATTATCCGCATCAGTAGCACTGATCCACAGCAAATTCAGTGGTTAAACCCTGATAAAGCCTCCTCTGCTGAGTTACAATCAGGCAGCTGGGATCAATTACCACAAGATGTGCATGAGGCTATATTATTAGTACCAGCAACTGATATCAGCCTGCACACGTTGACACTGCCCAATATCAATATGGGGAAATTGGCCCAAGCCATCCCTTTTGCACTCGAAGACAAGCTTGCCAGCGATATAGATGATTTACACTTTGTGTTCACAAGGGTTAAAAGCAGCGATGAAGTCGTCGTTGCAACCAGCAGCCATAAGCAAATACAAACTTGGCAACAGCAATTACAAAAACATAGTTTAAAAGTAAAATTCATTCTCCCCGAGTCACTTTTGTTACCCACTCACAATGATGGTTGTACAGTCCTGGTCGATGGAGACATTGCTTATATACAAACCCAAAACTATCAAAACGCAGCCATTGATATTACAGCATTAGCAGAAACCATAGAATTAATCTTCATGGATGATAACTCAAAAAATATTGCAGTATCGGCAGATGACACACAAGATATACGCCAAAAAATCCATTTATATGCGCCATCTAATACAAAACATAGCCATATCCTACAAGATTTAAACTATGATGTTGAAAATCATATTGTCGATCAACCCATATTAAGCCTTTTGGCACAAAATATTGGTCAAGCTAGATCGCTTAATTTATTACAAGGCACGTATAAAACAAGTTATCACAGTCCAAGCAATATATGGACCATAGCCGGAGCCCTAGGGCTTGCCTTGCTAGCGACAGTCTTTACGGCAAAAATAATAGAAAACAATTACTTAAACAAGCAATCTAATCTATTAGCAACAGATATTAAGAGCCACTACCAGCAAGTTTTTCCTCAGGCAAAGACCGTGCCAACCAATCTACGAAAACCGGTGCAAGCTAAAATCGATGAATTGCGCGCTAATATTAGCTATCGACCCTTTTTAAGCTTACTCAGTGCCAGTGGCGATGCCATCTTTCAAAGCCCGGGCATTCGACTCAACTCATTTTCTTTTGCTAACGATGTATTGACGATCAATATCGGTAGTAATTCAGCCAATACCATTGACTTGATGACCAAAAAATTACAAGACAACAACTTAAACATCCTCAGTAACGCAGTCAGCACAGATAGTGGCACAACAAAAGCAACCGTTACACTGACGCAAGGAGATGAGTAACATGAATAGCATGAAAAATCAGTGGTTAAAATTGTCAAAGCGCGAACAAGCCATGACACTTATTGGCGCAATCGTCGGATTATTTCTGATCGTTTATCTTGCAGCATGGAAACCATTAGAAAACACCCATGCCAAATTAACGAACCAAATCAATGAGCAACAACGCGATCTAACGTGGCTACAACAAAAGCGCATAGAAGTTTCACAACTATTACCGCTACAAGTGGCACAAAAGAAAAATGACACAGCACTATTCACGCTCATCGAGCAAAGCCTGCAGGATAACGAGCTTTATCTAATAACCAGTCAAATTACTGCAAACAATGATGACAATATTTCTATTCAATTTGCATCAATTCACTTTGATGTTTTCATCCAATGGATCAACGAGATCGAAAAGCAATACACCATCACAGTGACCCAAGCCAGCGTCGAACGCATTGTGGAAAATCCTGGGCAGATCCAAGTGAACGTTAACTTAGCACGCGCATAGCTGCTCGTTCCTACTGGGGCGCCACCCATTTAATATGGTGAATCAACCAATAGGCAACCGCAATAAAGATACCACCCACAAGGGTAGCAAATGCCCAAACTATCCCTGAAACCAAATAAGTTGGCCGGCCTCGGCGAGTCAGTTGCCCAGCGTCCTTAGCGACCGCTCCTGCAAAAATAATATGCAATAAGACATTAAGAAACAAGAGCAACATTTGCAGGGTCGCCATATTGCTGGCATAGTATTGCCAAAAGTTGTCCACCATCACGCTCTCCAAAATAAGAAATTTAATTCAAGAATTAACACTTTAACCTAGAAAAAGCTTATCATAAACAAAGCAAAGGTAACTATTTAGCATGATTTTTCATAACCTCATGTTTTAGTTTACTTTCTTATCCCGGCCAAATTAAGCAAGACAGGTCGCGATGGACATTTTTAACCTAGGAAGAAATGATAAAATAATCCTAACGTTTAAGGCTAGGCCAGACAAAATGAATAATAAAATCGAAAATTTGCTCTCACACCCATTTTGGGAATTCTCAATTGCAATGTACAGTCAACAAGAAGCCAAGCAAGGCTGTCTGGCTTTGCAGGAACGGCTCAGCATGAATGTGAACATCATTCTTTTTATTTGCTGGTTGGCGCAAACCGGTAGAGGGCGCTTACAACGCAATGACTTTATTAAGATTACGCATTTACTAAACCGTTGGCACAACGCCATTACTCAAACTTTGCGAGGCCTACGCAGACTGATCAGCAAAGCTTTTATCCCGCAAAATATTCAGGCTTGCAAACAAGACATCCTTAGCCAAGAAATTGCTGCTGAACAGATCGAACAACTCATGCTGGCCAAACATTTTGAACAGTTATCCAGCGCGCCGCGCACAACTTTACAAAAAGCAACCGATGCCGTTGTTAGTATGAGGACTTATGCAAAATCCATCGGCGTCACCTACAATGAACAAGATCAACAAGCCATCCAACAAATTTTAACCCACGTCTTTGCAAAGATTTCAATGGGCGATCTCAAACAGATCTGTCAGCCAGTCAGCTAAAGAGCCAAATAAATGATATGAACAAAAAATCCCCGCCTGAAAATTTAATGCACGTTCCCCATTTGGCCACCGCGGTTTCCGGACCACTGCACTATATTGAAGAAGAATTACTTGCGAAACAGCCACAGATTGAAGCCTGGCTACGCAAGCAATGGCATAAGACGCCAGCACACATCACTTGCTCCGTTGATTTGCGCAATGCGGGTTTTAAACTTGCACCGGTAGATACAAATTTATTCCCGGCTGGCTTTAATAATATCAGTCCTGATCTACATCCCTTATGCATCCAGGCGGCGCAAACCGTATTGAATGAACAAGCCATCGACTGCAAAAATATTTTGCTCATCCCTGAAACCCACAGTAAAAATCCATTTTACTGGCAAAGCCTGGCAACCTTACAAAATATTTTGTCTAAAGCCGGTTACCAAGTGCG
>JAZGGN010000026.1:0-3561 GCA_036480475.1 Gammaproteobacteria bacterium | reverse complement strand
GGAAATCATCACTGACTTCTTTTACCCAGCGTACACTGATATCTTGTGGTAAATAACGGTTAGCACCATGTATCCAAGATTTGGGATGACGTTGGTTAATTGTATCAAAATGGATGATTTGATTGGTCGCATGAACGCCGGTATCCGTTCGTCCTGCACAAGTGACTTTCACTTCATGCGCAGCAACGGTTGACAGCGCTTTTTCTAAATAGGCTTGAACGGTATTCAAGCCAGGCTGATTTTGCCAACCATGATATTGGCTGCCATTGTATTCTACTCCGAGGGCGATTCTCATAGATATCTTATGTTCATATTTGTTACAGTCAGACTTTTCACATTATAGCCATTTTATGCTATTTCTTCTGGCCAAAAAATATCCTCAACTGCTTTTTCTAGGCTCAAAGCTAAAAAAGCACAGCGATATCTTCTTCCAAAGTTGTGACAGCCTCAATGGATAGGTCCGTCAAATGGGAAATTTTTTCCATGGATAAGTTCCCCCGCACCAGTAGGTGCTTTGCCATGGCTTGACGCACTCGCTGTGCACCTTTACCAAGCTCAGTTGTCACATCTTTATACTGTATTTCTTCTGGCGTTTGTTCGTATGCGGTTTGTATATTTATCTTCATGTTATCTCTACCTATTTTCGTGATCCTATACCGCTTTAGTATAACCCTAAATCCCACAGTTAGAAACGGACACGGAATAACTTCCGTGTTTAGCGCTCAAATTTATGCCAGATTGAATCGTTCTGATTGAGAAAAACCGCAGAACTACCCGAGGTAATGCGAGGATCTGGTCGTCAACTGTCTTTTCTAGGTTAAACTGGATCTGATTTAGGATATACCCGTTACCTGTCAAAGATGCCCCCAAGATGGGATGCCAAAAAAACTAAATTTCAGAGTTATTGAGAAATCTTACGTAAGTGCCATCTTTGACGGGTAAGGAACGGTCACGAAATAACTTCCGGTTTTTGCTTTCAAATTTATGTCAGATTGAATTGTTACGATTGAGAAAAACCGCAGGACTACTCGGGGTAATTCGAGGATTTTTCAAGTGAGTAACGATTCAAGGTGATATGAAGGTGAAGATAAAAACCGGAAGTTATTTCGTGTCCGTTCCTAACGGGTATAATCTTGAAAATGTTGGTAGCGCACACCGATTTGTATTGCAGTTGATCCAACGATCCCAGGGGCATAGAGTCCAAACATGCCAGAACGGTGATGTATGCGGTAGACTGCTTGCCATTGTGGTATTTTTGGTAGCGAAAAAGCGGCTTCCAGCATGAAGAAGTTGAGTAAACGACGAACATCGTTTGCTTTTATCGTGTCGCGGGTTTCACGAGAGGTGAACCCTGTGGCATAGGAAAGTCCTTCACCGAGTGTAAGTGCGGTAATTAAATATTTATTCCATGGAAAATTGTTCCAAGTAAAACGTAGATAAGGGTTAAATTCTTGGATCTGACCATTCGGATCATCACGCCAAGTGTAGTTGGCCGCCACTTCCATGGTAGAGAGGATGGGTTGTAGCATGCGCCGTACGACATTTTGTCTTTTGAGCTGGTAGCTCACTTCGCCTGTATATAAGCGTGAACGCTGCTCTCCTTCGGAGAGTGGCAGAGAAAAGCGCATGGCCTTATTCATAACTCCCTCTAATTGCCAGCCATAAAGGAAAACGAAAGCCCAACGGTATTCGTAGTCGTCCTCAGGGAAGATCATCTTTTCTCTCACTGGGCAAATATTGCAGTTATTGCAGTCAGGCGCAGACAGATCCAAGTTGAGCGGTGTTGCAGATAAATTTATATTGACAGGCAATGCTACTAAACTAACGAGTAGTACTATTTTTATTAGCTGGATCATGCGCTGCATGCACCTATGCCCCTACGCCCTAAGAGGCTTTAGGTGATTATTTTTTAAGTTGTTTGGAAGACTAGGGTCCGTCCTAGGATTTTTCTGCTGTATTTCAACAGTGATGGTACCCACTTGCACGATTTATCCCGGTCAAATTAAGCAAGACAGGTCTTCCTGAGGCTACTTTTTTTTAGACTTAACTGCTCAATTACTGATTTTTCTAGGATTATAACACCTATGATAACTTTTCTGAAAGTTGCTGTTTTTCGCTTTGTTCGGGGTCAATTTTTTCAAGCAATTGTTGAGCTTGTTTGAATTGGCCTTTGGCGATATGCATTTTAATTAACTCTTCAGTGGACACCGTTTGTTTATTATCAGTTAATTCTTCATTTGTAACCAACGACATGGTCTCATTCGCGTAATTGACAAAATCAATGTTCGGTTCATTTTGTGTTTGTGGTTTATCAGTGGTTTTAGCACTGGAACGGTCCCTGATCTGTATCGATGCATTGTCAATAGGCGCTTGTTTGTTCAGTTTCTTAGCAGGTGCTGAGATCTGATATTTTCTACCCAGTAAAAGAAAGAGTAAGGTGAGTACAATAGCAGCCATTGGCACCATCGGAATGAACTGGTTATATATCGTATTATCTAATTTATTGCTATTAGTGGTGAGTGGATTACTACGCAGTGATTGTTGATTATTATTGCCCAAGCTCAATATTTGCCGTTTTAAAACAACGGTCTCATGGTTTGTTTGCATTAATTGTGTTTGCAAGCTGGAAAGTTGTTGCTGCATTTTTATATCGTTCTTAGTTAGATTAATCATGGCAGTCGTAATACGTGCTAATTGTGTTTGCAGCGGCATATCAAGTTGGCGCAGTGGTGAAGGTTCCGTGGTTATTGGTTTTTCGCTGGCTTGTTTATTGTCTTTCTGTTCTATATTTTGTGTCGCGGTATAAGATGCTTGTGATTCGGATCTTTGCGGTAATACTTTTGCCAGTCTGGGAGACAGTGTTGCAAGTACGACGGGTTTGATCTTTGACTGTGTCGTATTATTTACACTGTAATTGGGCGGATCGAGTAAGGCGGTGTAGGAACGTAATGCTTTACCTTGTGGCCAGGTGAGTTCGAGTAACACGTCGATATATAGATCGGTCATGTTTTCATTGGATGTCACTTGGATAACGGGCTCTCCCTGATTATTGCGTGTTGTTTCAAAATCAAAATTACTTGTGTTAGGCGGTGGTGCTTGAGTTGTTTTATTGTATTGTGTGTATTGATCGCTGGCTATAACGGCTTCGACATCGGAAAGCGCCGTTGTGCCTAGAGCAAATATTTTAATTGAGGCATCAAAGGGTTGATTAAGACGGGAATGTATTTCTAACTGTCCTAGGCCAAGCGCATAACTGCTTGTTGATAAGCACCATCCTAAGAGGATACTGAGGGGTAAATACTTATTCAAGAGAGTCTCCTTTTTTTAGGATAATATATCAGCTATACCCGTTATCCGTCAAAGAGGGTATTTAAGTAAAGTTTACCAACTAATTCGAGCAGGAAAAATGCTCTCTTTGATGGGTAACAGGTATAAGTTAAGTATTTTACAAGAAGTTGTTGTAGAGTGACATATGCTGGGGGTTTATACCCGTGATACTGCCAAGATGGGATGCTGAAATGCCCACTTTGACGGATAACGGGTATATACCCGTGATCTTTC
>JAZGGN010000025.1:0-7714 GCA_036480475.1 Gammaproteobacteria bacterium | reverse complement strand
CGCGCCAACGAGCAACCTCAAAAGATTGGCCATGTGTAGAAGCAATGGCTGCACTTTGTAGTGCTTGCATTTCAGTCATCGGAGGTAATATGCCGGGCAAGCGACTCGCCAACATCGTTTTGCCTGTGCCTGGCGAACCGACCATCAATAAACTATGCTCACCTGCTGCAGCAATTTCCAAAGCACGTCTCGCATGATGCTGGCCGCGAATATCAGACATATCTGGTATGGTAGAGGATGAAACTTGAGGCGGTTTGCGATGATGTTTTTTTAATGGTTTTTGCCCACTTAAGTAAGCGCAGATTTCTAATAGGTGGTTTGCCGGTAAAACTTCAATATTTTCAGGAATGCTGGCTTCATCCGCATTGTCGAAAGGAATGATTAACTTGCGCTTTGCCGCGCGCGTCGCAAGCGCAAAAGGCAAAGATCCTTGGATCGAGCGCAAATCGCCATTTAAAGCAAGTTCACCCGCAAACTCATGCTCAGCCAATCTATGCATTGGGATCTGCTTAGATGCAGCTAGAATGCCTAAAGCAATCGGTAAATCAAAGCGCCCACCAACTTTAGGAAGATCAACGGGCGCAAGATTAATAGTGATACGTCTGGCAGGAAATTCAAATTGGCTATTAAGCAAAGCGCTGCGTACACGATCACGACTTTCTTTAACAACCGTTTCCGGCAAACCAACAATTGAAAATGCGGGCAATCCAGGCGAGAGATCAGCTTCAACAACGACAGGCAAAGCCTCGATACCGACGCTGGCTCGACTGTATATGACTGCTAGAGGCATTACGACTAATCTTCTTTTTTCGCTTTAGCTCTAGGCTTAGGCGGTTTAGTTTTTTCAAGTTCAGCAAAATGCTTTTCCAGCTTATCCAGCTTTTCGCGTGTTTTTGCCAGCACTTTCACCTGTGCATCAAACTCTTCGCGCGTCACCAAATCAAGCTTACTAAAGCCAGACTGCAATACCTCGTAGACTTTACGCTCAAATTCTTGCTTTTGTTCGCGCAAGCTTTCTGGGATAATGCCACTTAAACGCTTGGCTAAATCATCTAACTTTTGTGAATCAAACATAGTCAATATTCCTATTTTAACCTAGGGCCTGTCGTTAATTCGCTATCAACGGCTTTTCCTAAAAATAAGACTAAGTTTAGTACTGTTATCGCCAAAATGGAAGAGGAGAGTGACAATGAAACTCATTTGCGCAATTATTAAGCCTTTTAAAATGGATGATGTCCATGACGCTTTAACTGAACTTGGGATCCAAGGCATTACGATTACTGAAGTCAAAGGCTTTGGCCGCCAAAAAGGACATACTGAATTATATCGGGGCGCAGAATATGTGGTTGATTTTCTGCCAAAGCTCAAATTGGAGTTGGCAGTTAAAGACAATATGGTAGACAAAGTGATTGAGGCGATTTGTAAAGCAGCCAGCACTGATAAAATGGGAGATGGCAAAATTTTTGTCTACAATATTGAACAAGCCATCCGTATCCGTACCGGTGAAACTGGTGAAGATGTGCTCTAAGAAACGGATACTGAGCCGCAAGGGTAAGGAACGGGCACGAAATAACTTCCGTGTTTAGCGCTCAAATTGATACCAGATTGAATCGTTCCGATTGAGAAAAACCGCAGAACTACCCGAGGTAATGCGAGGATTTTTCGATTGAGCAACGATTTAAGATGGTGTGAAGGTGAGATGCAAAACCGGAAGTTATTTCGTGCCCGTTCCTAAGCAAAAATATGAAAAATAAAAAATCAATCATCGCCTGGTGTTTTTATGACTGGGCCAATTCTTCCTTCTTCACTGTTGTCTTAACCTTTGTTTTTGCCACTTATTTTACAGAGACCATTGCCCCAGATCCCATCATTGGCACCTCAATGTGGGGCAATATGATTGCCATTTCAGGCTTAATTATTGCTTTCTTAAGCCCGATACTGGGCGCAATCTCTGATCATGAAGGACGACGCAAGCGCTGGATCTTCCTCTTTACTGCTTTAGCTGTCGTTGCTTCTGCACTCCTGTGGTTTGCACAACCACAGCCAGACTACCTATACTTTACCCTAATATGTGTTGCCTTAGGTCTCATTGGTGTAGAAGTCGCGGTGGTCTTTTATAATGCCATGCTCAAAGATCTTGTCCCTGAAAATTATATCGGCCGCATATCAGGATGGGCGTGGGGCTTCGGCTATGCCGGTGGATTAGTATGTTTGATCATTTCACTCTTTATCTTTATCGAAGGTGATATTTCCTGGCTGAATTTAGAGGAAGAAACACTAGAACAAATTAGAATTTGTGGGCCTTTTGTCGCACTTTGGCTTGCGCTATTTTCTTTGCCCTTATTTATATTTACACCTGATCAAAAACCTAAGCGTATCCACTTCAAGACCGCAACGGTAAAGGGCTTACAAACACTGTGGCAAACCTTGCGCTCACTGCGACAACATAAAGAAATTGTAAAATTTCTATTGGCGCGCATGCTTTATATCGACGGCTTAAATACTGTTTTTGCTTTTGGTGGTATTTATGCGGCTGGCACCTTCGGCATGAGCTTAAAAGAAGTTATTGAATTTGGGATCGCTATGAACGTCGCCGCAGGCTTAGGTGCAGCAAGTTTTGCTTGGCTTGACGATTACCTAGGCGCCAAACCCACCATTTTAATTGCATTATTTTTTATGATCCTCTCAGGCACTGGCATGCTACTCGCTACAACGACCACTTTATTTTGGATCCTAGGGATGAGCTTAAGTGTGTGTATTGGTCCCGTACAAGCCGCCAGTCGCTCATTAATGGCCAAGGTCGCACCGGCACAACTCATCACAGAAATGTTTGGCCTGTATGCCTTATCTGGCAAAGTTACCGCCTTTATGGGGCCCTGGTTACTGGCTTGGGTCACGCTGCACTTTAATAGCCAACGCTTAGGCATGTCTACGGTTCTGTTATTTTTAGTTTCTGGCTTTATTTTATTGTTATTTGTGAAACCGAAAGTCCAATAGTTATGCCTCTTACGGTGCCAACTCCAGCCACTCACGCTCAGGCTCAGGCTCCTCTTGCTCAAACCACGCATGCTCGAACCACGCAGCACACACCATCATTGTAAAAGTAGCGTAGGTATCTGCACCTTCTTCAGAAAAGGAACCAGCTAATAACAAACCTGCGTTTACCAAAAGCGCCTGCACTGAGTATAGCTCTGTTAAAGCAGCTGACATCCCTTCTCGCCTATAAGTTGGTATGGCACGTGCTACAAATGAGCCAATAATACTCGCCGGTCCTATCGCCTGTGCTCCAAAAAGTCCTCTCGCAAAAATAGAGCCTAATTGTGCGCCCACCGCACCATTTATATAGTCTATCAGCATCACTAATACCTCTCATAAAGTTACTAATCTTATCCGCAACCATTCATATTTTTGCTGCATAAATCAAACAGGCGCTAATCATACTCTGCCATAAACTAAAAATCAAACGAATCGATGTTCTTTTCTTTCTATTAGTCTATAACCTTTGCTTACTCGAGATTTCAAAAATTGAGTTTTGTTCAGATGTTAGTTCGTCACCGCTTTTTCCAGAAAGATCACGGCCCAGCTTGAATGCCTGCAACGATTAGATCTACGGCTGATTCGCCACAGTGCTTGGCGATGACGGCTCTCGCTTCTGTACTCAAACGAATGATCTCAGGTAAATCATGCCCCTGCGACTTTTGCAATGCAAAGAGTGTGACTTGAATTTTCCCAGGTCTTGGCAAATAGGCATCACTGCGTAAAACCGTTCTCGTCCCTTGAATAGCGACCGGACAAATTGGCAAGTCAGTCTCCGCCGCTAATTTAAACGCCCCCAGTTTAAACGGACGCAAGCCTTTGGCATAAGTGAAGGTGCCTTCCGGGAAAATACATACTGAGCGCTTGGCCTGTAATGATTTTTTAACCTGCTCAAAATCATCGATGCTTTTGGAAAGTTCTGATCGGTCTAATGGAATATGTTCAAGCTTGTTAAGATATGTGTTTAATAAGGGGACTTTCCATAATTCTTGCTTACCAATAAACGCCACATCTATCGGCAATACTGCCAACAAGACAAAAACATCCAAATAACTCGTATGATTGGCGACAAAAATGATGGGAGGATCATTGGCTAAATGCTCACGCCCGGTGATCTTAACTGGGCTACCACACAATAATAAAAATGCACGCGCATAAGCACGGATTATTTTTGCAGTCGGTTTTTTAGCTAAGAGGATCCCCAATAACCACATGATCGGTAAGGTAGTGAGCATCAGAAAAACAATATAAATACTAAAAATAAAACGAGCGCTGCGTCCACGCCATTTTTTAAATTTTCTCATTAAGCTTGCGCCAAATAATTGCGTGAGCTGTAACCAAACCGGTGGCTTTCGCTTTGCCAATTTTCCTTGCAAAAAACTGTCTTTACACGTTGAGCGTCGCAACTTGCCACTCGATGTTTTGGGAATGGTTTTTGGCCGAGCCAAAATCACTTCATCCGGCGGCACACCAAGTGCCTCAGAAACTTTTTGATTTATCTCTGTCATGATGCGCTTGCGCTCACGTGTTTGCGTTTCACGCGTTTCTGCAACGACAATCAGTTTCTCTGTACCAGAAATTTTATCTTCCACCCCAAAGACCGCCACACACCCTCGACGCACCCCCGCTACTTCTGCAACTAAAGCTTCCGCACTTTCTGGCAATAAATTACGCCCCGCTTTGACAATGATGTCTTTTTTGCGACCGCTAATATAAATTTCACCCTCCACCAAATAACCATAATCTCCAGTGTCCCACCAACCTTCATGGTAGATCGCCTGCGTCGCTTCTGGATTATGATAGTAAGCTTGCATGGCAGAAGGACCTTTAAATTGTACTTCGCCAACTATACGTTCAGCCACGGGCTTACCATCGTCACCAACAATACGGATCTCATGGCCAGACAGCGGTTGACCACAACAAACGAATTCCATCGCAGCAACACGCTCGTCTGTCACTTTAACTGCGATCTGTTGTTTCATAAATTTTTCACGATCAATTCTATCGATCAAAAATTTACGACCAATTTTCGGAAAAGATAAAGCGACTGAACACTCTGCCAAACCATAGACGGGAAACATCGCTTCTGCTTTAAAACCATAGCGAGAAAATTTTTCAGAAAAACTGCGTAAAGTATTTGGATGAATGGCTTCTGCACCATTTAAAGCCAAGCGCCAAGAACTTAAGTCTAGGCCTTGCAAAGCTTGTTCATCCAGCCTGCGCACACACAGTTCGTAAGCAAAATTGGGACCAGCTGATAATGTGGCACGATGATAATGGATCGCCCGCAACCAGCGCTCTGGATATAATAGAAAAGTAATAGGCGACAGTATCGTCAACGGTACGCCGTAGTACAGTGATCCAAGCCAAGCGCCAATTAATCCCATATCATGATAAAGCGGCAACCAACTGACAACTACATCGCTGGGCTTTATCTGCAAGCGTTCACCATAGGCGCGAATATTGGCCAGTAAATTTCTATGCGTGAGTAACACCCCTTTAGGATCCCCAGTGCTACCAGAGGTATACTGTATGAGTGCAGGATCCTCCGCTGTTATTTCCATATCAAGCAAGGGTGCATCGTGCACTTGTAAAGCTTCGAACGTCGTTACTGCTTTTAAGCTTGGAATGAAATCAGCCAATAGCTTGCTAAGACGCTTAGCTTGATCAAAGGTAACTAAGACTCTGATCTCAGCATTACGGAAAATAGCCGCTTCACGCTTGACGTATGATCCGATCTGATCTGGGCGAAAAGGGGGGTAGATTGGTACAGGGATCGCACCAAGCAATAAAATACCAAAAAAAGTATAAAAGAATGCTTCGCTGGTTGGCAGCATAATTGCGATCGTTTCCCCTGGCTTTATACCATGGGAAATTAATCCGCAAGCAATGCTCTGCGCACTTGCAAATAATTTCTCATAAGTGATCGTCGTTTCGATCCCATGTGCATCTTGGAGAAAGATATGTGGCTTCTTCGGCACATGATCACAGTGATGCCGTAACACATCTACTAGAGTTTCGGCCTGTACCGGCACTGAAGCTACGTCTTCAACCTCAGCTTTGAATGCATCGATACGGAATGCATGCATTGGGTGTGATTGTTGGATCGGTGCAATCAAATCATTGAGCGTCCTAACTTCGGCAAGCAATGATTCAGGCAAACTGGCACCAAAGCTTTTTTCCACCCGAGGAAAAAATGCCGCTCGCTCTAAGCTGCCTAAGCCTAAATCTCGCTCTAAATGCGCTTCCAAGTTGATGGTACGCTGTGCACCCGCAGCACCGATCTCCTGCATAAATTCGCGCAGAATAATAGGCAATTGTGTTTCAATTTTTTTTTCGATAGTCATCGTGACAAAATCTAATAACGTTGGCGAAGATGTGCGATAAAATATTTGCTGGTCAGTGGTTCGCCAGTGGCTTGTTTAATCAATCCTGGGGTATCATAAAGTGACGCCTGCGCATGAACATTTTTCTGCAACCACGCCATGATTTCACTGAAATCCCCCTTGGCTAATTTTTCAATCGCATTAGGATACTGCTGATTGACCTTCACCATTTGCTGCGCAGCAAATATAGCGCCTAAAGTATAAGCCGGAAAGTAGCCAAATAATGCCGATGGCCAATGCACATCTTGCATCACCCCATCTTTATCATTCCCTCGTGTGGAAATGCCTAACAATTCCTGCATCATCTGATCCCATAGCTCGGGCAAATCGTCTACACCGATAGTATCATTTAATAACTGTTTTTCAATTTCATAGCGCAAAATAATATGTAAAGGATAAGTCACTTCATCGGCATCCACACGAATAAGATCCGGTTGCACGTGGGTACAACTTGCATAAAAATCAGATTCTGAAATCTTATCGTGATCCGGAAAAAACTGCGGAAAAAGTTGTGTGATATATTGACTAAACGCTTGGGTACGACAAGCTTGCATTTCTACCAATAATGATTGGCTCTCATGTATCGTCATGCCCACGGCAGCGCCCACCGGCTGATCAAGCCACTGGGCAGGTAAGTGACGCTCATACATGGCGTGCCCAGTTTCATGGCAAATCCCCATAAGACCAGGGATAAAATTTTGGTTGTCATAGCGTGTCGTAATACGAACGTCACGTGGACTACCGCCACAAAAAGGATGATGACTTTCATCCAAACGACCATAATTAAAATCAAAACCGATGCTTTGCATAACATGTCGAGCAAGATTTTTTTGTTGCTCGAGGGGATAATCACCACTTAAATCTTTAAATTGCTTCTGTTGCTTGACTTGACTAAGAATTTCTGGAATTTCTTTTCTCAATTGATCAAATATTGGATCGATATACGCTTGTGTCACACCGGTAGAAAAATCATCCAATAAGATATCATAGGGATCTAAACCAAATTTCTGCGCACGAGTATTTGCTGACTCTTTAACTAACTCAACCACCTTTTTTAAATACGGTGCAAACGATTTCCAATCATTAGCTTGACGATATTTGCGCCATGCTTGCGTGCATTCCAGTGAACATTCGGTTAACGCTTTAACTAATTTATTTGGCAAGCTGACCGCATTTAAATATTTTTTTCGCATCCCTTCTAGATTAGAACGATCCCAATCATTATCCAAGGTAGTTTGAGAAGCTTGCTCGATCAATTGGCCAACTTTTTTAGCGGTCAATATTTCATGACT
>JAZGGN010000024.1:0-2890 GCA_036480475.1 Gammaproteobacteria bacterium | reverse complement strand
AGGCGTGACTGTCATCCTGCGGCTTGACCGCAGGATCCAGAGCAAGGTTGATCAATAGCACTTAAGAAATGGTTTACTCGATGTATTAGAAGTCAAAAAGATAGGCTCAAGTTCAAACATCGATCTGGATCCTGCGGTCAAGCCGCAGGATGACGATGTGGCATCACAATAAGATCCGCCGCTAAACTTAAAGGACGTGGCACTAGGGATTAGGGCGTGTCGTCAATTCTACTATCTTGGCCGTAGTCCGCTGATTTTTTTTGTTCCGTTGCTCGCATACCTCGAGTATGCTGTGCTACGGTACTCAAAAGTCAACGGGCTACGTCTCAATCTAGCGAATTGACGACATGCCCTAGGATAATCAAATTACTGCAAAAAGAATTCTATTTTGAGGAGAAAATCATGCAAGCCATTCAAACGGATCGTGCACCGCAAGCCATTGGTACTTATTCACAGGGTATGCGGGTTGGTAACCTGGTATATTTATCTGGACAAATTCCATTAGATCCCAAAACACAGCAAGTCATTGATGGCGATATTAGTGCGCAAATTAATCAGGTTTTTCGTAACCTGCAGGCATTATCTGAAGCCGCAGGTGGTTCGCTGGCACATATTGCTAAATTGACTATTTATTTGACGGACTTGTCTAATTTTACGCTGGTGAATGAAATCATGCAGGAATATTTCAGGCCGCCTTACCCAGCCAGAGCTGTGGTGGAAGTGAGCCAATTACCCAAAGCTGTACAAATCGAAATCGCTGATGTAGTTTTAGTACTGCCGTAACGCCAGTTCGAGATAAGCCCCCCAGACAACATATCGTAAACCACTTGCTGAGCTGGGGTTACAATAAAATACTGCTCAAATCACTTGCTTACACTTACCAACAAGTTTACAATGTCGCCAAAATGAAGCAATGCATAATCCTAGGAAAGGTTATTGTTGTAGAATAGTTCTTTTTGTGTGTTATAGAGCATAGTATTTAAATAGGAGTCACAATGTCACTTACGAGTGCTGATAAATTACCAATAATTAACGATGCGAAGCGTTCCGAGAATGATTCAGGATCGGTTGAAGTGCAAGTATCACTCATAACGCATCGGATCAAACACTTAACTGAGCATTTTAAATTGCATAAAAAAGATTTTCACTCCCGCTATGGTTTACAAACCATGGTCAACAATCGTAGAAAATTATTGCAATATTTAAAGCGTAAACAATTGCCCAGATATCGTGAGTTGATTAAGAAATTAGGATTGCGCGACTCTTAATTAGGGTCTGTGTATTTGCATGATGCGGGTCAATGGGCAAGTTGGCATTCCCTTCTTATTTTGTCACTGTCTCATCATATCATTCAGTAGCAATGTGTCACATCGTAGATTTTGTCGTAACTAACATTTTAAAAAGCTTAGAAAGCTAGAGGAACAATTGTGGGAAAAATTATTAAAGAAATTCCATTTGGAGATCATACTTTACGAATTGAAACAGGTGAAGTTGCTCGACAAGCTTCAGCGGCTGTAATAATCAGCGCGGGTGAAACCATGTTGTTGGTGACAGCGGTTGGTAAAAAAGAAGCAGCAGAAGGTCGCGATTTTTTCCCATTAACCGTTAATTATCTTGAACGGTATTATGCGGCGGGTAAAATCCCTGGTGGCTTTTTGAAGCGGGAAGGGCGGCCGAGTGAATATGAAACTTTAACCTCGCGGTTGATTGATCGTCCGATCCGACCTCTGTTCCCAAAAGGTTTTCTGAATGAAGTGCAGGTTATCGCCAAGGTTTTGTCTTTTGACCCAGAAGTGCCTTCTGATGTGTTGGCAATTATTGGGGCTTCGGCGGCTTTATCGATTTCTGGCATGCCATTCGATGGTCCTATTGCTGCGGCACGTGTCGGCTATAAAGATGGTGTTTATTTAATGAACCCTGACAAGGCAAAGATTGAAGAATCGCAACTAGACTTAGTGGTTGCTGGTAGTGAAGATGCCATACTCATGGTTGAATCAGAAGCCAAAGAATTATCCGAGCAAATCATGTCAGGTGCTATTTTATTTGGCCATGAAATGATGCAACCTGTGATCCGAATGATTAAAGAACTCGCTGACGAAGTGGGTAACCCGCCATGGGAATGGGTGTCGCCCCCCGTGGATGAGGCTTTGTTTAGTCAAGTTCAGTCGGCCGTGCAAGAAGGTATTTCTGAAGCTTACAACATCAAAGAAAAAGCGAGTCGCTATGACAAGTTAAGCGAATTGCGTCAACAGCTTGTTGAGAAATTAACGGCAGACAGTGAAGAAGTCTCTGTGGACAAAATTACAGGATATTTTTCACAAATCGAAAAAAAGATCGTGCGTAACCGTATTTTATCTGGCACCCCACGTATTGACGGTCGTGATAATCAAACTGTGCGCCCGATCACAATTCGTACACCAATGTTGCCGCGAGTGCATGGCTCGGCTTTATTTACTCGTGGCGAAACCCAAGCGATTGTTGCAGTTACATTAGGCAACGATCGCGATGCACAAATTATCGATGCTATTTCTGGCGATCGACGTGATCGTTTTATGCTGCATTACAACTTTCCGCCTTATTGTGTCGGTGAAACAGGTATGATGTTTGGTCCGAAACGGCGTGAAATTGGTCATGGTCGCTTAGCGCGCCGTGGTCTCGAAGCTGTTTTGCCCTCAGAAGACGAATGTCCTTACGTCTTGCGGATTGTTTCTGAAATTACGGAATCAAATGGTTCAAGTTCGATGGCTACAGTTTGTGGTGCCAGTATGGCATTGATGGATGCTGGTATACCGATTAAATCAGCGGTTGCTGGTATTGCAATGGGACTGGTTAAAGAAGGCGATCAATATGTTGTGTTAACGGATATTCTTGGCGATGAAGATCACTTAGG
>JAZGGN010000023.1:0-9661 GCA_036480475.1 Gammaproteobacteria bacterium | reverse complement strand
TCCTCTGGATCTTGTCTATGTAATTGTAGAGACAGGGCAGCCAGGTAGAGTCCACGGGTTATCTTTAGGTTTACCCCAAAGTCACGCGAATCTTGCAATTGTTTTATTAAGTCATCTGGAATGACTTCTCCTTGCTCATTTTTAGCGAATAGTTTAAGGACTTCCCCATCCCACATCCAATTCTTTAACGTTTTAGAAGGCACTTCAACAAAGTCTGGTATATTAAGGTTGCCAGCGAAACCAAACCATTCTTGCTTGCCAGAAAAGATGTTATGTAATAAGTGGCCAAATTCATGTAAAAAGCTGCGTGTATCTATATGCTCTAATAGTTGTATTTGTTGTTGACCACCAGGAATATTTGCTATGATTGCACTGACCGGTAATTGTTTATCTTTAATTCCCAAGCGTAAGCGTATATGTTGATTATTTCGATATTTATCAGGTCGAGGATGCATATCTAAGTAAAAGTAACCCATTATTTCGCCATTTTCAAGCACTTTATAAGCCTCAACATCTTCGTGCCAAACGGGGGTATCCCATGGTTCAATGTCAATAGAAAATAGCTGCTTGCTAAGTGCAAAAATCCCTTCTTTGACATTATTGTAAGCAAAGTAAGTGCGTAATTCTTTTTCATCAATATGGAACTGTTCTTGCTTGATTTGATCTTGAAGGTAGTTCTGATTCCATGGCGCTACCTTTGTCGCACCAGCTTGCTTTTGTTGTTGCTTTTTTAATAACGCTACGTATTCTTGCTTAGCTTTACCACGAACAGCATTCGCGGTATTATCGAGAAATGCTTGTATTTGGTCATCGGAATTTAAAATGCTGCGGGAAGAAGTATAATCTATCCAGTTTTCGTAACCAAGGCGATGTGCCAACTCATAACGCTTTGCTAACAGCTGTTTTAGAACCGCAATATTCTCAGGGTAGCCAATGGAAGCAAATGCTTGGTAAAGTGCAATTCGGGCTTGTAATGATTCGGCATAACGCATAAAAGGAGCCATGTCGGTCCGGTTGGTTGTGATAGTGACAGTATTATCAGTCTTAACCGGGTGTGTTTCAATATAGTCAGGCGGCAGCCCATTTAATTGTTTGGGCAATATGTTGATGGATTTTTCTGTGCGGCGCACATTATCATTATACTGGCTTCCTAATTGTTCTACTTCTTTAAAAAGTTGTCTGATTTTTTTTCTGTCTGCTTCGGGCTTGTCGGCGCCATTGCGTTGGAAGTGGATTATTCTATCGTCAATATATTTTTGTGTTGATGTGTTCTGTTGGGCATTAGATAAGTCGGTAAGATTAGCGTATATTTCAGGTGATAAATTAATTTGGCTTTGTATACTAGTGACTGCCTGGTTACAATTTTGAGCAGCACGTTGAATGTTAAGATTAGGATAAGCATTGCGTAATAAGAGGGTTTCACTTTCTATGTTAGATAAGTTGAGCCATAATTGATCTAAAGGTTTAAGAAAATTATCAATGCTGGGATTAGTGATGGTTTTTAAGCGATCGAGCACTGCGTTAGCTTTTGTGACAGTGTCTGTGCAGTAAATTTTGTATTTATCGGCAGATAGAGCTGTTCCTTCTTGAGAATAGAGCATTAAAGGCGATATAGACTCTGTTGTTAATTCGTCTGTTTGTGTATTACAAGCAACTAAGAATGTACCTAGTAGACTGATAAGTATATATGTTTTAAGATTTATCATATGGTTTATATTAAGTGAAAGTGTAGGGCTGCTAATTGAATAAAAAAAGTCTTATTGTGAAATAAGAAAAGCAAACTAAAATAATAAGGGATGCCAAAGTGCCCTGTTTGAAAGATCACGGGTATAAACCTAGAAAAAGTAGTTAAGCACCTTCGGCTGGGAGCTTAACTGCTTTTTCTAGGTTTAATTATAATATAACTATATTATACTCTCATTATCTTATTTTTATTTACACGTTTTTCAAAATACGAGACTTTATAGCGGTTTCCTAAATTAATGAGCCTAAGATTGCTTAGAGGAAGCAAGATAGGCTCAGTAATTTAGGAAACCGCTATAAGCTAAAAAAATCTGTGATGCGTGCCATCTATTCAGATGCTGCGTTTGCATTGAACCTAGAAAATTATGTTAAGGTACTACGATAAATGTATTATTTTAGAACGGGAAGGGGCATATGATTAAATACATCGGGATCTGCTGGTTATTATTTGCGCTTATTTTCAGCAGTGCTTCTGTTATGGGTGCAACCATACCAGAAAAAACACCGCTTGTGGCATCGAATTTTATGAGATTGCCAAAAGCTAAAGAAGTGAATGAATTTCTTATGCAACTAGCGCAAGCTTCTCCACAAGCGTCAGTTCAGACGTTGGGACTATCTGCAGGTGGCCGGAGCATTGATGCTTTATTGCTATCTCAGGATCGTGGCTTTTTAACGGATAGACTTGCAACACCAGAGAAACTGACAGT
Source organism: Gammaproteobacteria bacterium (assembly GCA_036480475.1). GTDB lineage: Bacteria > Pseudomonadota > Gammaproteobacteria > JAZGGN01 > JAZGGN01 > JAZGGN01. Next base: position 7,211 of record JAZGGN010000023.1, on the reverse strand, counting down.
GATGCTAATTGGTTCACAGCATGGCACAGAATTAGCAGGCGGTGCTGCTATTCTTATCATTGCGCAAAAAATATTGACAGGAGAGTTGGGTGAGATTTTAGAAAATATGAATTTAGTTCTCGTGCCATACGCTAATCCGGATGGTTTGGATAGTAATAGCCGATACAATGATGCCGGTGAAAATATAAATATTGATTACGTCGCACTCAACTTAGATGAAACCTTGAATTTTGTGCATGCCTTAGATAAATTCAAGCCCCAAGCTGTTTTAGATGTACATGAATATGCTGTTTACAAGCGTGTGCTTAGTGGTGATCAAGGCTATGTTCTTGCAACAGGAACACAATTTGAATTAGCTAACAATCCAAATATTAATCACAGTTTACAGCAATTTTCTGTCAGTGAACTCTTGCCTCAACTTATTCTGGCGGTTGAAGAAAAGGGCTTGTCTGCAAATCGTTATCTTGGTGAAATTAATTCGTTGGATGCTCCTGTAACTGGTGGGGGGTTGTCGCTTTTTAATTTTCGTAATTATAGTGGCTTACGGGGTGCTTTATCTGTATTAGTTGAGGGTCGTAAAGATCCAACAGAAGACACTTATGAAACTCCAGAAAATATAGAAGTTCGAGTAGAAAGACAAGTGATTGGTATATTAGCTTTTCTTGAAGTTATTCAAAAATATAAAAAACAAATAATTTCGATAACCAATAATGCACGTGAACATTGGATTACAGATTATAAAGAGGGTAAAGAGTTAAATCTGAAAGCGGAATATGCACTTGATGAAGCGAGCCCAGAGACTTCTGTTCCGCTACTGAATTTAGAGACTGATGATGTTGAAGTACATCAATTCTCTAATCATAGTAATATATTGGCTTATGTTCCTACAGCTTTGCCTGATGCTTATGCAATTGTCGCTGAACAAGATCGTATGATGGTGTTATTAGAAAAGCATGGTATTGATTATGAAGTGATCGAAGCGCCGCAACAACTAAGTGGTCATAAGCAGAAGATCACTAATATTTCAATAAGATATCCTCAGGTTGGTGTCAGGCAATTCCTAGATATTAAAGTGGATGAAGAAAATATAAAGGTTGATTTGAAAAAAGGTGATCTTCTCGTGAAAACTGATCAACCTTTTGGAATTTTTGTGCCATTGATATTTGACCTGAGATCTTCTGATAATATATTTCAAGATATTTCTTATCGGGAACTTTTACTTAAATATAGGGAATTTTTTATATTTCCAGTGCAATTAGAAACGACAGAAAAGTAAGAAGCAACTGTTTTTCTATAGGTTTGGTATCAGCAATAATTGACAAGGAAAATTAATGCGGCGATTTGTAAGTGGTTTGGCATTTATTATTTTTTTACCATTATTTGCCTGTGACAATCCTTTAAATAACCCCTATCCGATGGAACAAGACAGTGCGAATGTATTTTATTCTTACTTTCTTTCTTCACCAAAAACGCTTGATCCGGCGCGATCTTATTCCAGTGATGAATCATTATTCACGGCACAAATTTATGAGCCACCTCTGCAATATCATTACTTAAAGCGTCCCTACACGTTGACGCCCTTGACAGCGGTTGACTTTCCGGTAGTTAGCTATCTGGACAAAGATGGGCAAGAGTTACCATCTGATGCGGATGATGATATTGCTATCAGTGTCTATACCATTACGATTGCGCCTGAGACTTACTATCAGCCTCATCCTGCCCTGGCTAAAGATGAGCAAGGACAGTATGTTTATTTTGATATTGATGAGGCCATGCTTGCCACCAAGGGGATCCGTACCTTAAGTGATTTCAAGAGGACTGGTACACGTGAATTAACCGCAGATGATTATGTCTACCAAATTAAACGCTTAGCACATCCTTATGTACAGTCACCAATTGCTGGACTGATGAGTGGCATTTTTCAAGGCTTAAAAGATTTTATTGAGTACTTGGATAAAGTGTATACCGACCTACCCCAAGTAGAACAAGAACTTGCTTATTTGGATTTGCGCGAGCATCCTCTGGCTGGCGTGGAAGCGCTGGATCGTTATCGTTATCAAATTAAAATTCGTGGTAAAAATCCGCAATTCGTCTATTGGTTGGCGATGCCATTTTTTGCGCCAATGCCGTGGGAGGCCGATCGCTTTTATCATCAGCCCGGTATGGCTGAACGTAATATTACTTTAGATTGGTATCCCATTGGTACGGGTGCATTTATGTTGACTGAAAATAATCCTAATCAGCGCATGGTGCTGAGTCGTAATCCTAATTTTCATGGTGAGTATTATCCACTTTCTGGTGAGCCAGAAGATATTGCCCGGGGGTTATTAGATGATGCGGGTAAACCTTTGCCGTTTATCGATGCTGCAATTTTTACTTTGGAGAAAGAATCAATCCCGCGCTGGAATAAATTTCTACAAGGATATTATGACACCTCAAGTGTCAGCTCCGATAGTTTTGAACAAGCGATTCAAATTAGCCCACTGGGGCAATTGCAGCTCTCACCAGAGTTACAGGCGCGCGGCGTTTATTTGCGCACTAGTACAGTGCTTGGCATTATGTTTTTAGGGTTTAATATGTTGGATCCTGTGATTGGGGGAGAGAGTGAGCGTGCGCGAAAGCTGCGTCGTGTGCTTTCAATTGCAGTTAATTATGATGAATATATCAGCATCTTTTTAAATGGCTTAGGCTTGGCTGGGCAAGGGGTCATTCCAGCAGGGGTTTTTGGTTATCAAACGGGTAGAATGGGTATGAATGCTTATGTCTATGACTGGGGTGATGGTAGGGCAGTAAGAAAGCCGTTGGCTGAGGCCAAAGCATTGCTGGCTGAAGCAGGTTATCCGAATGGGCGCGACATAAACACAGGGGAACCACTCATATTGCACTATGATGTGCCAGCCACAGGGGGTCCAGATGATAAAGCACGCTTTGATTGGTATCGTAAGCAGTTTGCGCAATTAGGGATCCAACTAGATATTCGTGCGACGCAATATAATCGCTTTCAAGATAAAGTGCGGACGGGGAATATACAATTATTTTCTTGGGGATGGTTGGCAGATTACCCGGATCCAGAAAATTTTCTATTTTTACTCTATGGTCCAAATAGTCAAATTAAAACAGGTGGGCAAAATTACACAAATTATGTTAATGAGGAATATGATGCTTTATTTGAACAAATGGATAACATGGTAAATAATCCCGAGCGCTTAATGTTAATTGATGAAATGCAAGCAATACTGCGCCGTGATGCGCCTATGCTGTGGGGATATTATCCTGAAGCACTCATTTTATCGCAACCGTGGGTCGCCACAGGTAAACCCATGGCCATAGGTAATAATACCTTAAAATATTTACGCATTGATCCAATCATGCGTACTGAATTACGTCGTCAATGGAATCAACCAGTTATATGGCCACTGTGGCTTGTTTTAGCTATTTTGATTGCTGTACTAATTCCTGTAGCATGGCGTTATTGGACTAAAGAGCATCGTTCGGGGAAGCTATGAAGTTGATGATATTAAAGGACTATCGATTGATCATAAAATCATGTTTTCTAATGGCGAGTGCACTTGCGCTAAGTGCTTGCGAGCAGCCTTTAAATGATCCCTACCCACATACGGATGCTGACAAAAATATTTATTATAGTTCTTTTATTGAAGCGCCCAAGAGTCTTGATCCTGCCAGAGCTTATACCATCAATGAATTGCAATTTATTATGCAAATCTATGAACCGCCATTGCAGTATCATTATCTCAAACGGCCCTATGTGATCGAACCGTTAACCACAGTGGCGTTGCCAACAATTACTCATCTGGATGGGGCGGATCAGGTATTACCTGAAGAGGCATCGAATGAAGAAATTGTGAGTAGTGTTTATACTTTTGAGATCAAACCAGGAATTTACTATCAGCCGCATCCTGCTTTTGCTCAAAATGAAGCTGGGCAATATTACTATCATCAGCTCAATGAGAAAATTCTTGAGGAAGAGGATATAAAAACGCTTACTGATTTTGAACATGAGGGGACAAGAGAATTAATTGCAGAAGATTATGTTTACCAAATTAAACGGTTAGCTGATCCAAGAGCGCAATCACCGATATTTGGTTTTATGAGTGAATATATCATTGGTTTGGAAGCACATGGTAAATTACTTAATAAGCAACTTGCAGAGGATGAGTCACAACAACAAAGGACACGTTTTTTTGATTTGCGCCAATATCCGCTTGAGGGTGTTAAAGTGCTTGATAAATACCGTTATCAAATTAAAATCAAAGGTCAATATCCACAATTAATTTATTGGCTAGCGATGCCTTTTTTTGCGCCGATCCCTTGGGAAGCCGAAGCTTTTTATCACCAACCTGGGATGAGTGTGCGTAATATTACTTTAGATTGGTATCCGGTGGGGACGGGTGCTTTTATGTTAACTGATAATAACCCCAATAGTCGTATTGTTTTAGCACGCAATCCTAATTTTCATGGTGAAAATTATCCTACTGAGGGTGCGCCTGGAGATAGAGAAGAAGGGTTTTTAGGATTAGCTGGACAGGAGCTACCCTTCTTAGATGAAGCCGTTTATATTTTAGAAAAAGAGGCGATCCCGCGTTGGAATAAATTCTTACAGGGATATTATGATGCTTCAATTATTAGCGCTGATCAATTCGATCAAGCGATCCAAGTTGACTCGCAAGGTAATCTGCAATTAAATAAAGAAATGTTGGCGCGAGAATTTAAGTTAACCGCGGGCGTTGACTTATCTGTGTTTTTCTTAGGTTTTAATATGCTCGATCCCATCGTTGGTGGTTACAGTGAGCGTGCACAAAAGTTACGCCGAGCGATTTCTATTGCTGTCGATGATGAGGAATATATTGATGTCTTTTTGAATGGACGCGGGATCCCTGCTCAAGGGCCGATCCCACCACAGGTTTTTGGTTACTTGTCTGGGAAGGATGGCATTAATCCGTATGTTTATGATTGGCAAGATGGTCATGCAGTGCGCAAACCGATTGCAGAAGCGAAAGCCTTATTGGCAGAGGCAGGGTATGCCAATGGGATAAACAGCCAGACGGGAGAGAGTTTAATATTAAATTATGATGTGTCTACGACAGGCGCACCGGATGAAAAAGCGCGTTTTGATTGGATGCGCAAGCAATTTGAAAAAATAGATATCCAATTAAATGTACGCTCAAGCCTAGCCAATCGTTTATTTGAAAAAATTCTCAATGGTTCTGCGCAATTGTTTTCCTGGTCGTGGTTGGCTGATTATCCTGATCCGGAGAATTTCTTATTTATATTAGCAGGAGAAAATAGTACGGTTAAGGAGGATGGTCCTAACCGTGTCAATTATGACAACCCTGAATATAATGCTTTATTTGCACAAATGCGTTTGATGCCGGATAATGAAGAACGACTGGCCATAATACAGCAAATGCTGGATATTGCTCGCCGTGATGCACCTTGGGTCTGGGGATATTACCCACAAACTTTTACGGTCACCCAAAGTTGGTTGAGTCCCAGTAAACCGAGCGGTTTGTGGGGTGTGCGATTAAAGTATATCGATCTGGATCCCCAAAAGCGCGCACAATTACGTCGTCAATGGAATATCCCTATTTTTTGGCCCGTACTTATTATTTTGGGATTATTAATTATCGCGTTTATCCCGGTAATTATTCAATATTGGCGCAAAGAGCGAGGCGCGAGGTAAAACGATGCTGACTTATATTATCCGACGTATTCTTTATGCCATTCCTGTACTAATTGGTGTGAATATCATTACCTTTTCGTTATTTTTCTTAGTGAATACACCGGATGATATGGCACGGGCCCACTTGGGTGAAAAATATGTTGATCAAGCGGCTATTGATCGTTGGAAGCGGCAATATGGTTATGATCAGCCTCTATTTTATAATGCTGAGGGTGAGCATATCAACAGATTCACACAAACGCTTTTCTTTCAAAAGTCAATTAAGTTGTTTGCTTTTGATTTTGGGATCTCTGATGGTGGTAGGAATATAAACTATGATATTTCTCAACGTATGTGGCCAAGTTTAGCCATTGCTTTACCCACTTTAATCATTGGTTTGTTGGTTAATATTACTTTTGCGATGTCTATGATATTTTTTCGCCACACCTATATCGATCTTTGGGGGGTGATCATTTGTATTTCTATTATGTCGATATCGAGTTTATTCTATATCATTGGAGGACAATATTTGATTAGTAAGGTGCTACATTTAACGCCAATATCTGGGTACGATACAGGTTGGCAAAGCATAAAGTTTGTGGTGTTACCGATCACTGTTGGTGTGATCGCAGGGATTGGTGCGGGATCACGTTGGTATCGTACTATTTTCTTAGAAGAAGTCAGCCGGGATTATGTGCGCACAGCAAAAGCAAAAGGTTTGGCTGAAATTAAAATTCTATTTAAACATGTGTTGAAAAACGCCATGTTACCCATTTTAACCGGTATTGTTGTTATTATTCCTACTTTGTTTATGGGGAGTTTAATTTTAGAGTCTTTTTTCGCTATTCCAGGTTTGGGTAGCTATGTCATCGAAGCCATCAACCAGCAAGATTTTGCAATTGTCCGTGCGATGGTTTTTCTCGGATCGGTATTATATATTTTTGGATTAATATTGACGGATATTTCCTATACTTTGGTGGATCCAAGGATAAGATTACAGTAATCAAGGAGGGTGCTGATGTCTAGGTCAATGAAGCAAAGTATGACGATAATTCTAACTTTATTTGTCATGTTCTATATTGTTGTGGCACAGGCGCAACAAATTAGTTGTGATTATGACAGTGAAGATCAAATTTTGACGTTGACCTATACTGGTGTGCCAGAAGATACAATTATTTTAAATTTCCAGTTTGATGCGGGTAACAATGTTGGTGTTGATCTACAAAATGTGAAAATTATAGAAAATTCTACACCGGTGACACAAAACTTTGGTATTATTGATGTTGTTAATGGCAAGGTGATGATTTCCAATGTTTCTGATCAAGATGTGTTGCAAGTAGGTATCGCAGATGGATCTGAAATGCAAATCATCAATATTAGTGAAGATTGTGATATCCAGAAATTTCCTGGCGGAAAATTTCCTGAAGTAGAAGCGTTTGTGGGAGTGGTTGAGCTTGCACAATCACAGATCAGATGGATGCTTACATTTAAAGATCGGTATCAGGATGATCACCAAACTCCGCGCCTTATT
>JAZGGN010000022.1:0-8811 GCA_036480475.1 Gammaproteobacteria bacterium | reverse complement strand
ATGTTAATAACCGCCTTGCTGGTTACCACAGGGATGCTTACTTTTGTTATCCCACAATTTGAAGTATTCTTTAGCATGGCCGAGACTGACTTACCGAGGTTCACGCGCTTTGTAATTTATCTTTCTCAAATATTACAAAATTACTGGTCATTGTTTGCTATATTTGTGTTTTTAAGCACTTGCACCTGCATCATCGCCCAAAAAAAATCCTCGAAAACAGCGTACTTAATCGATAAAATAGGTTTACAATTGCCAATTGTTGGTAAAATTTTAAAAAAGGCCGCCATCGCACGCTTTTCTCGAACCTTAGCCATAACGTATGTGGCTGGCTTACCTTTGGTAGAAGCACTGAAGTGTGTTGCACAGGCAACGGGTAATCTGGTTTTTACACAAGCAACACATGAACTCAGTGAAAAAATTAATGCTGGGCAATCGATGACGCTCGCCATGCGTGAACAGCAGACTACTTTCCCCACCATGGTGACTCAGATGATTGCCGTTGGTGAAGCGTCTGGTTCACTGGAAAAAATGCTCATTAAAGTGGCATCGTTTTATGATGATGAAGTAAATAATGCCGTGGATAGCTTAAATCGCGCCTTGGAGCCCTTAATGACAATTATTTTAAGTGTTTTAATTGGTGGTATATTGATCGCGATGTATTTGCCTATTTTTAAATTAGGCAGCATTATATGAATCTTAAAGGAATAGAATGACTGAGATACATAACTTACTGCAAACACAGCCTGCGGCTCTATATATTTTAGTTGGCCTGCTCAGCTTATGTATCGGCAGTTTACTGAATGTCATTATTTATCGATTGCCCATTATGTTACAGCAACAATGGCAGGCTGAGTGCAGAGACTACTTAGATTTGCCGGAGGAAGCAGATCAAAAAGAAACCACCTCCTTCAATCTTTTTTTCCCTCGCTCACATTGTCCGCATTGTAAAAAAATAGTCAAAGCTTGGCACAATATTCCCATACTAAGTTACTGTCTACTGCGTGGTAGATGTGCATATTGCCGCCAATCTATCTCTATACGTTATCCATGCATTGAATTCTTAACGCTATTATTAAGTTTGTTTGTCGTGTGGATGTTTGGGTACAGTTGGCAAAGCGTGTCTGCGCTACTCTTTAGCTGGAGCTTACTTTGTTTGGTGATGATTGACATCGATCATAAAATACTGCCTGATGTGATCACCTTACCCTTGTTGTGGCTAGGTTTATTAATTAGCATAAATCATGTTTTTGTTAGTAGCTCTATGGCCATCATTGGTGCAATTGCTGCTTATGCTTTTTTATGGTTATTTATTAAGCTGTTTAAATTACTCACTGGCAAAGAAGGCATGGGGCATGGTGACTTTAAATTATTTGCTGTTTTTGGTGCATGGTTGGGTTGGCAAATGTTACCGCTGATTATTGTATTCGCTTCTATTACGGGGGCAATTTTTGGCGCTATTATTTTGTTGTGTACCCGCCAACATAAAAGCACCCCCATCCCATTTGGCCCTTATTTAGCAATGAGCGCTTGGGTCATGATGTTTTGGGGACAGGACTTGATGCGTTTTTACTTAGACACGATGGGGATTTGATTTCTCTTCCTCTATACGTTATACATTCATTGATAAACAAATTTTGGAGCGTACCTAATGAATTTTCTTGCTGAATATGGCTTATTTTTTGCACAAACACTGACTTTAGTGCTTGCTATTTTAATTGTTGCTGCAGGTTTACTGGCAATTTTCACCAAAGGAAAGAGTCGACAAAAATTAAAGATTGAAAAATTAAATAAGCATTACCAAGAGATGGCAGACTTCCTCAATGAAGAAATACTGGACAAGAAAGCACGTAAAAAAGCGGCCAAAAAAGCCAAGCTTGCTAAAAAAGAGCATAAGCATGAACGTAATGTTTTCGTCTTAAATTTTCATGGTGATATTAAGGCTTCAGCCGTAGAAACGCTACGCAAAGAGGTTACTGCGCTGTTATTGGTCGCATCGACAAATGATGAAATCATCGTTAAATTAGAAAGTGGTGGTGGCATGGTTCATAGCTATGGTTTAGCCGCCTCACAATTACAACGTATTAAAGAAAAGCGCATTCCACTGACAATTTGTGTGGATAAGATCGCTGCCAGCGGTGGTTATTTGATGGCGTGTGTGGCAGATAAAATTCTTGCCGCTCCTTTTGCAATTATTGGCTCAATCGGTGTGGTCGCACAACTACCCAACTTTAATCGCTTAATGAAAAGAAGCCATATCGATTATGAAATGATTACCGCTGGACAATATAAACGTACGCTCACCCTGCTCGGTAAAAACACCAAAGAGGGGCGAGAAAAATTTCAAGAAGATGTTGACGAAATTCACACTCACTTTAAAAATTATATTACAGAGCATCGTCAACTTGATATCGATACGATTGCTACCGGGGAACATTGGCTGGCTAAAAAAGCGTTGGAATTAAGATTGGTGGATCACTTAAGCACCAGCGATGATTATCTGCTACAGCGTAGTCAAAAAGCCAATTTATATGAAGTAAGCTACCAGCGTAAATCTTCTGTATTAGATAAGTTAACTTCAGCAGTCCAGGCTGCGATTGAAAAAGGCATTGATTTTTGTCTGCAGCGCGATAGAGAGGGACGCTTTTATTAGGGCAATGACGAGATCAGGGTTATCACGAAGGGAGCTGCTGCAAGACGGACACCATCTCAATAGCAGCATCGACGGCTTCTATACCTTTGTGGCCATGCGTCCCGCCACAACGTGCTAAGGCTTGCTGACGATTTTCAGTCGTTAACACGCCAAAAATTACGGGGACATCGTGATCTAATGAAACGCGCTGACACCCTTGGCTGACTTGGTCACAAACATAATCATAATGGCTGGTTTCACCGCGAATAACAACACCCAACACAATCAAAGCCAAGTAATTTTTGCTTTTCGCCAAGTGTTGCGCGACCAATGGGATCTCTATTGCCCCAGGCACCTCAACAATCGTAATTTGTTCGTCAGAAAAATCACGCTCAAGCAAACGCTGTTTGGCACCATCAAGCAGGCGGGTCGTAATGATGGTATTGAAATTACTTTTGATGATCGCAATTTGGAATGGATCGGTGGGTTTCGCGCTGATCATTTTCATTGAACTAAGCTTCTTTCAACGCCTCATTAAAAGTAAATAAGTGACCTAGCTTATCGCGCTTCGTATGTAGATAAAAGTCATTATTATCATTTAGCTGCATTTCTAAAGGTTCACGACCGACAATGTCGATACCACAATCGCGCAACCCTTCTATTTTCTGTGGATTATTGGTCAACAAACGCATCCTCTGTACGCCCAAATGACGTAAGATCTGTGCCCCCATGCCATAATTGCGTTGATCAGCAGAAAAACCAAGCTGATGATTGGCTTCGACGGTATCCATGCCTTGATCTTGCAAGACATAAGCTTTAATTTTGTTGGCCAAACCGATCCCACGACCCTCATGTCCACGCATATATAGTAATATGCCGCCCTCTTGTGAGATTTTCTCCAATGACGCGTTGAGCTGCCAACCGCAATCACAACGAGAAGAACCAAATACATCCCCCGTTAAGCATTCCGAGTGTAAACGCACTAAGCAAGCTTGTGTTTTATCTCTGGGCTCCGCAAGCAAAGCCAAATGTTGAAATGAGTCGATATGATTGGAAAAAACTTTGAGTGTTAAATCACCATGAACTTCTGTCGGCAGTCGCGTTGTCGCAACTTCTTCAATCAAATTTTCATGGCGCATACGATGAGTGATTAAATCTTTGATCTTGATCAAGTTGATATTATGTTTACGACCAAAGTTTTTTAAATCTTCCATCCGTGACATACTGCCATCTTCATTCATGATTTCACAAATCACTGCCGCTGAGCGCAAACCAGCCAGTCTTGCTAAATCAACGCTACCTTCCGTCTGTCCGGGGCGCACTAATACACCCCCGGCTTTAGCACGCAAAGGAAATATATGACCCGGCATAATAACATCATTTGGTTTAGCACTTTCAGCAATAGCAACTTGGATCGTGTGGGCACGATCTTTGGCTGAAATACCGGTCGTTACCCCACTGGCAGCTTCAATTGACACCGTAAAAGCCGTGCCATAAGGCGACTGATTGTGTGTCGCCATTTGCGGTAATTGTAAATGATCAACCAGTTCTGCAGCCATCGGTAAACAGATTAAACCACGACCATGCGTTGCCATGAAATTAATGGCTTCTGGCGTTATCTTTTCCGCAGCAATACATAAATCGCCTTCATTTTCACGATCTTCATCATCAATCAAAATGACCATCTTGCCTTGACGAAAATCTTCGATCCCTTGTTCAATAGTGCTGATTTTTGACATAACTCATACTCATCACAGTTAGGTTTCAGCCTTTTTGCATCTCACCTTACTACCATCTTCCGACGTTTTGAAGGGACAATATCCCCGATGTAGCTATGGCTACACCTTGTGGTATTCTCCCTTCAAAACGTCGCAATCTGAGCGCAAAAAGCTGAGCATTCACGCTTTTCTTTTTACTTTAACTTTGTACCAAAACCTAACTGCGATGAGTATAACACCTCTCTGCAGAGAACTCATGCGCAGCCAAAACAATTTTGGCTAAATAATCAAATTCAATATTCACTTTATCACCAACCTCTAAATGAATTAAATTAGTGCGTGCTCGTGTGTGCGGAATAATCATCACAGAAAAACCATCTGACATGACTTCATTGATCGTCAAGCTTACACCATTGACGGCAACACATCCCTTACTGGCTAAATACGGTTGCTTTGACCGCCCTAAACCACCAAAAACATACTGTGTAAAGTCACCTTGTGGTTCACAGCGTTCTAACTGGGCATATAAATCTACATGCCCCAGGACAAAATGACCACTGAGACGATCACTTGGCCGTAATGCACGTTCTATGTTAACACGCTGTCCCGACTTAAAAAGCTGAGCCGTGGTTAATTTCAACGTCTCTGGCGAAATGTCACAGGTAAATTGCCCAGTCTGCACTTTGTCTACGGTTAAGCAAATACCATCAACCGCAATGCTTTCGCCTGCTTGTAAATCATTAAATTGGCATGCGATCGTGAGAGTCAAACTGTCGCTGTGCCTAACAATGTCGTTGATCATACCACAATGATCGATAATACCAGTAAACATAATACGACTTCTCTTTCTAGGCCCTAAATCCTAAGGGCTAATCTCTATTCTGCAAATCACTTCTTGTCCAATTTTTTGCCAATCACAATGACGTGCCTGCGCTAAAAAATCATGCGCATTCTCAAAAGCGGGATAAGCGGCTTTTCCCAGTGTTTTGGGAGAAACATAGATCAAGGCCGTATTGATGCAGCTATTTTGCAACAAAGCTTCAAAACAGCGCCCACCCGCTTCGACCCAAAGATCATGATGCCCCTGCGCCCCGATATAGGCAATAACCTGCTCTAAATCTAATCGATCTTTTCCCTTAATTTGCACACAATGCGCCCCTTTTTCATGGTAGCGTTCTATTTTACTGTCTGCCTCTGAACATGCATGCAATATAACCAATTGTGCCGCAGTTTGATAGATTTGTAAATTTTCTAATAAAGAGAGTGTACGATCCAAAACATACACCGTTTTTTTGAGTGTCTCTCCTGCCAAACGAACGTTCAATTGCGGATTATCATGGTTTAAAGTCACTGACGTCGTTAAAATTGCATCGGCTTGGCTACGACATTGATGCGTATACTCTTGTAAATCTTTGCCTGTAATAGCAACAGGCTTGCCACCTTCAGCCGCAATTTTACCATCCAGGCTTAACGCCAATTTAGCTGTGATCCATGGTCGCTGTGTCTTTTGCCAATGGTGATAACTGCGATAAAACTCGTCTATCACTGGTAAATTTAACTGACGACAATGGATCCCTGCCGCACGTAATAATTGAATACCTTGACCATCGACCAGAGAATTTGGGTCATCTAAGCCATAAATAACCTCAGCAATCCCACTATCAATAATTAAATCACTACAGGGCGCCGTACGTCCCCAATGACAGCAAGGTTCTAAGGTCACATATAATGTTGCACCCTTTGCTTCATTTTGCGCCTGATTTAAGGCAACTTGCTCTGCATGCGGTGCGCCTGCTTGCCAATGGCTCCCAAATGATATAACTTGTTGATTTCTAACTAAAACAGCGCCAACAGATGGATTTGGCGCGCAAAAACCTCGACGCTTTTTTGCCAAATCAAGGGCTTGTAGTAAAAATTTTTCATGCATAAGCTGTACAAATATTGGTCTAATAAGGCATAATAGGGGATGACTAAAATGGACGTTCTTTATTAATGAAATTATTAAAATACATAGCAGTTATTATATGCTGCCTATCGGTGAGTGTCAGCAGCTTTGCGGGGCAATTCTTGCCTAGAGCAGCATCAACTCAGTTGATGCTGAGCGATCCTGCCATGAAAGACATCACAGATGAATTTAGTTATGCCGTACAACATTCACCGCAGCTGCTGCGCGATCCACAAATTATGCAATATATTCAGTCACTTGGTGCTAAATTAGCGAAGCATGCAAGCGCGGGTGACACCTCCATGACTTTTTTTGTCATTGGTGAGCCAACGATTAACGCTTTTGCAGGTCCAGGCGGCTATATTGGTATCAATAGTGGCTTAGTATTGGCAACCAGCTCAGAAAGCGAGCTCGCTTCCGTGCTGGCCCATGAAATTGCTCATATTGACCAAAAACACTATTTATCCGGTCTACAAATGGCGAAAAGTCAGCGTATCCCGATGATAGCAAGTACAGTAGCGGCACTTGCTTTAAGTGTTATCAACCCAGCGCTAGGTAGTGGGGTGTTGGCAGCAACTATGACTAGCCTTTATCAAAGCTCAATTAATTTCACCCGTGCAAATGAAAAAGTTGCGGATCGCGTTGGTATTAAAATACTGCATGACGCCGGATATGATCCAGCAAGCATGATCGGTTTCTTCCAAAAAGTGCAGCAAACCAGCCGCTATTATTACACCCAGCACATCCCGCCTTACTTACGTACTCACCCATTAGATCGTGAACGAATTGCCGATGCTTTGAATCGCTTAGATCAATATCCTGCACAGACCTATGCCAATAGTATTGATTACCAATTATTTAAAGAACGTATACGAGTACAAACCGAAAAAAATCCTAATGATTTAATCCCTTATTACAAAGATAAGCTTAGCCAACAAAAAGAAGATGTCGCGCTTTTATATGGTTACACCTTAGTCTTGTTAGAAATACGTGAACACGCGCAAGCACTCAGACAAATGCAGCAATTAGTTGAACAGCATCCCAATAAAATGAACCTACAAACGACTTTAATCGATATCTATTTAGCCAATGGTCAAACTGAGCTGGGGTTAACACGTTTACATGAATTAACCCACATTTATCCGGATAACTATCCATTGCTTTATCAATACATCAACGCGCTGGTTAAGTACGGTCAACCACAGCAGGCACGCGAAATCTTACAACAAGCTGTTTACAAATATCCCGAGGATCCCGATCTATGGGAAAAATTAGCACGCGCGCAAGCCGCAGATAAACATGAAGCTGAAGCTTACTTTTCACGCGGACAAGCACTTTTGTTGCAGGGTAACGCTGGCTATGCTTTGAATCAATTCAAACAAGCATTGAAACTCGCCCAAGGCAATCGTTTATTAACCGCGAAGATTACGAGCCGTATTGCAAAGATTGAATCTGGGAACAGCAGTTAAGATCAAGGTTATCAAAATTGTATTGCATTACATACATTATGCGACAATATATGTAATGCAATACATTCCAGGGGCGCCTTTATCTATGTTATTTGAAGTATCACAGGTATAACAGATCACACAAACGCATCGACACCCGTAATATATTTACCCAGAACTAAGGTATGAATATTATCAGTGCCTTCGTAAGTAAATACCGATTCCAGATTCTCCATATGACGGATCACATGGTACTCTAAACTGATCCCATTGGCCCCGAGTATATTACGCGCTGATCGCGCAATGTGCAAAGCTTGACGACAAGCATTTAGTTTTGCCATTGAGATCATCACATGGGTGGCTTGGCCTGCTTCTTTTAAGCGACCGATCTGCAAATTTAAACATTGCGCTTTAGTAATTTCGGTCAGCATTTCAGCCAAATCTTTTTGAATCAATTGAAAGGCCGCGATCGGTTTATTAAATTGCTTACGCTCTAAAGCATATTGTTTAGCGATGTCAAAACAAGCCATCGCTGCCCCCATCGCACCCCAGGCGATCCCATAGCGCGCTTGTGTCAAACAACTCAGTGCCGCCACTAAACCTTTTTCACTGCCAGATAGAAAATTTTCATCTGGGACAAAGACATTCTCGAAAATAAGTTCGCCCGTGGCGGAAGCACGCAATGACATTTTTTGATGAATTTCGCGGCGCGTAAACCCTTTAAATTCTTTTTCAACGATAAAACCGCGTATGCCTGCGTCTGTTTTGGCCCATACAATGGCTAAATCCGCAGAGGGTGCATTGGTGATCCACATTTTACTACCATTGAGTTGCCAACCCTTGCTGACTTTTTTAGCCGTGGTGCGCATACTGCCCGGATCAGAACCTGCATCCGGCTCAGTCAAGCCAAAACAACCAATCAATTCTGCCCGCGCCATGGCCGGTAAAAAACGCTTTTTTTGGGCTTCATCACCAAAAGCAAAGATTGGAAACATACATAAAGAACTTTGTACCGAAACAAAACTACGCAGACCACTATCACCCGCTTCCAATTCTTGGCAAGCCAAACCA
>JAZGGN010000021.1:0-2222 GCA_036480475.1 Gammaproteobacteria bacterium | reverse complement strand
AAAATGCACAAGCGCATTATCACGCTACGCGAAGGCAGAATACCAACCCATTTTAGTAGTACAGCAGATAAGCAGAATATAAATTAGTCCTTATAAAATAATAATAAATGAGAACCAGGACTCGAAATAATCCCATCACACTTCTTAAATTCTGGGGACTTTTGCATGCTCAATCTTTTATATACAGTCTTGGCCAGTATTACCGAAACTTGCTGTCAAGTATTCTGACCACGGCCGTCATTGGAATTTCTCTGGCCTTGCCCGGCGGCTTCTATTTGCTTCTGGAAAATGCACAACAAGTCACTGCTGGTTGGGACGGCGCCATTCAAATTACTGCTTTTTTAAAACAGGATATTGATGATACAAAAGCAGCCGATGTCATTTCGCGTTTGCTGGATAATCCGAATATTGAAGCAGCTAAATTTATACAACGTGATCAAGCACTGGCTGAATACAAGGAGTTGTCCGGATTTTCAGAAGTCATTGACCTGCTTGATGACAATCCCTTGCCTTCAATCATTATTATTTTCCCAAAATTAACAGCTCTTCCTGATGGTGGAGATCGTAAGATAATCGAATTTATTTATGCTCAGCCAGAAGTAGAAATTGCGCAATACGATCAACAGTGGGTAAAACGTCTATATGGGATCATCGAAATCATCCAGCGTTGTATTTTTATTTTCTCTGCATTTATCGGTTTTGGTGTTTTACTCATCGTCGGCAATACCATTCGTATGGCTATTTATCATCATCGTAACGAGATTGAAATCACCAAACTTTTTGGTGCTACAAACGCCTTCATCCAGAGGCCTTTCCTCTACACCGGGTTCTGGTATGGACTGAGTGGCGGCATTGCCTCCTGGGTTCTGCTAACACTCATTCTGCAGTTCCTTAAACAACCGGTAAACAGGCTGGCCGAACTCTACGCCAGCGAATTCAGCCTCTCTGGTCTGTCGGGCATAGAGATCTTGATTATGCTTGCCTGCGGCATCTTTCTTGGTCTTTTCGGGTCATGGATTTCGGTCCAACGTCACCTAAGAACTATCGAACCAGCATAAAATATATAAACAAATCAATAAGTTAAATTTTTATTTTGGCGTTTATCTCTCGATCAAGGAACTCTTCAATATTATTAGCACTCTCATGTTACGAGTGCTAAAATAATACTAAGCAAATGGGAGAATCTATCAAGCTATGAGTAATACCATGACAATGCCAATCGCACTGAACGCCGGATCGCTGGAGAGTTATTTCCAGAGCGTCAACAGGATCCCCATGCTCAGCGCAGAAGAAGAACGCTCGTTAGCAGAACGCTACAGGGAGCAGGGTGATCTTGAAGCTGCGCGTCAACTGGTTATGTCTCATCTACGTTTTGTGGTCAAGGTAGCAAGAGGCTACAGCGGCTATGGATTACCGCAAGCTGACCTTATTCAGGAGGGCAGTATTGGCTTAATGAAGGCCGTTAAACGCTTCGATCCTACCGTTGGCGTCCGCCTCGTTTCCTTTGCTGTGCACTGGATCCGCGCCGAAATGCATGAATACATTTTGCGCAACTGGAAGATTGTCAAAATTGCAACGACAAAAGCACAGAGAAAACTTTTCTTTAATCTACGATCATCAAAAAAACGTTTGGCGTGGTTAAATAAGGACGAGATTGATTCCGTGGCAAAAGATCTCGGTGTTAAACCGCAAGAAGTCATTGAGATGGAGAAAAGGCTCAGCAATCATGATATGTCTTTCGATAACTCTGAAACAGATGACGATGCGCCTTCATTTAGTCCGGTGGCATATCTTGAAGACAAAAGACAGGGTCCAGAAGAAGAGCTGGAAACGACTCAACTTGATGGCATCAAGCTTAAAGCTTTAAGTGAAGCCATGGACAAGTTGGATAAACGCAGCAAAGACATTGTTAACAAGCGTTGGTTAAGTGATAAAAAACAAACCCTTCACCAGCTCGCGGACGAGTATGGTGTTTCAGCAGAGAGAATCAGACAGCTTGAGAAGTCTGCGTTTAGTAAAATTGCTGAGTTCATTACTACATAAAATCTGTGCAAATAAATACTGAATAAACAAAACGGTCTTCACGGTCGTTTTGTTTTTTTGGAAGGGGCTTTTCTTCGACTAGATATTATGAATCAATAATCTTGCTATAATCAGATGCGACTTTATTCACATCATGTGGAAAAGAGAACAGCGCTTTAAGCCTGGCCTCAGGATCTATC
>JAZGGN010000020.1:0-5502 GCA_036480475.1 Gammaproteobacteria bacterium | reverse complement strand
ATTTTCTAAAATATGCTTGCTACGTCGGTGATTTTTTTGAAAAATTACCTGCTGGGAGTAAAAATTAGGCGCTTTGAGTTACTGGTGGTGGATTATGGTCGCCTACAACACTTGTAAAATCTTGTCCACTGGATTAAGCTTCAAGCCAATTTATGGCGAAATAAGTGGGTTGTATCAACATGCGACAAAAAATAATCGCAGGTAATTGGAAGATGCATGGGTGCCAAGCGGCGAATACTGATTTGCTGGCCATATTGAAAGAGGGCATGGCCAATCGTGCTGAGGTTCAGTGCATTGTTTTTCCACCTTATGTTTATTTATCGCAAGTTGCGCAAATTCTAAAAGGGTCAATGATTGCTTATGGTGGGCAAGATGTCAGCGCTAATGAGCCAGGGGCTCATACCGGTGAAGTTGCTGCACAAATGTTGCTAGATATCGGTTGCCGCTATACGCTTGTCGGACATTCTGAGCGGCGCGCACAGCACCATGAAAACAACACTTTGGTGGCTTTAAAATTTGCTCAGGCGAAACAAAAAGGGTTGCAGCCCATACTATGTGTTGGTGAGACCTTAGAGCAGCATCAAGCAGCACAAACTGAAATGGTGATCAATGCGCAAATTGAGGCGATACTGAGTTTGGAAGCAGGCGTGAGCGGGTTGCGTGAAGCGGTGATTGCTTATGAACCCGTTTGGGCAATCGGTACGGGCTTATCGGCAACGCCACAGCAAGCACAAGCAGTGCACAGCATGATCCGTAAAAAAATAGCTGAGCATGATAATGACATTGCAGCGAATTTGTCAATTTTGTATGGTGGCAGTGTCAAAGCCAGTAATGCCCAGGCACTGTTTACCATGGCAGATGTGGATGGTGGTCTAGTGGGTGGTGCTTCTTTAGATGGTGAAGAATTTTTAAGGATTATCGAATGTATCAATTAATATTAATGACTCATATAGTGCTGGCCATCGTTTTGATTGGTTTAGTATTAATACAGCGCGGGAAAGGCGCCAGTATGGGCGCTGCGTTTGGGGCAGGGGCTTCAGGGACCGTTTTTGGTAGCACGGGTTCGGGTTCTTTTTTACTGAAAGTGACCAGTGTGTTGGCGGCAACATTTTTTATTACCACGCTGGTGTTAGGGTACATTGAAAAGAATGAATATAGAAAAGCGCAGCAAATTAATGTGCCGGTGCCGATGACTGATCAGCAAGGATCAAGCATCCCATTGCCGCCGGATGCAGAAGTGCCTGAGTAGGCTCAAGCTTGTCATATATACCCGTTGTCCGTCAAAGGGGGCACTTAAGGCTTGAAGATTCAATAAGGTTGGAGCAGAGATTTTTGGCGCCCAGATTGGTTGTAGATTTGGACAAAAACACGGAAAATCACGCGGATTTTAGTGTGCTAAATGACAAGTGATTTTTTGTGTTTTTGTCCAAAGATGCGCCCAAGATGGGATGCCAAAATGACCCTCTTTGACGGATAACGGGTATACATGTGGCCGAAGTGGTGGAATAGGTAGACACGCTGTCTTGAGGGGGCAGTGGCGAAAGCTGTGCCGGTTCGATTCCGGCCTTCGGCACCAATAGGAACGCGTTCCTTAGAACTTTTAAGATAATAAATCATGCTCATAGAATATTTACCTATTTTAATTTTTATCGCTATTGGCCTGGGATTGAGTCTTGTCATCTTTGGTTTGGGTTCATTCTTGGGTCCAACACTCCCCGATAAGGAAAAAAACTCGCCCTATGAATGCGGCTTTTCCCCATTTGAAGATGCGCGGATACCTTTTGATGTGCGTTTTTATTTAGTGGCGATTTTATTCATTATTTTCGATTTAGAGACCGCTTTCTTTTTCCCGTGGGCAGTGGTGTTGCGTGAGATCGGTTGGTTTGGCTTTTGGGCCATGATGATTTTTTTAAGTCTACTGGTGATTGGCTTTATTTATGAGTGGAAGCGAGGCGCATTAGAGTGGGAATAACAGAAACGCTTAAAAAAGACGGCTTTTTCACAACGACCGTAGACAGCTTAATGAATTGGGCACGAGGTGGCGCGATGTGGCCGGTAACTTTTGGTTTAGCGTGTTGCGCGGTTGAAATGATGCATGCGGGTGCTTCGCGTTATGATTTGGATCGTTTTGGCGTCATATTTCGACCAAGCCCACGGCAATCTGATGTGATGATTGTTGCCGGCACTTTATGTAATAAGATGGCGCCAGCACTGCGTAAAGTGTATGACCAAATGCCTGAGCCACGCTGGGTGATTTCGATGGGATCGTGTGCCAATGGCGGTGGTTATTATCACTATTCATATTCAGTGGTGCGTGGCTGTGATCGTATTGTGCCCGTCGATATTTATGTGCCTGGCTGCCCTCCCACTGCTGAAGCGTTGGTGTATGGGATCATCCAGTTACAGAATAAGATTAAGCGAAGGCAGTAACTTAAATGTCAAAAAAGTTAATTGAAAATTTACAAACGCAATGTGGCAAGCTTATCGAAGATTGCGTGTTTGTAACTGGTGAAGTTACGATCGAAGTGGTTCCACAAAACTTACGTGAACTTTGCTTGCAATTACGTGATGGGGATGTTTTTCAATTTGATACGTTGCTGGATGTTTGCGGGGTGGATTACGCCGATTATGGGCTGATGGAGTGGGCAACGGATAAAACGACAGCGACTGGCTTTAGCCGTGCGGTTGAGCAAGGTAGGGCTAAAGAACGGCTGGTTGAATGGAACAAGCCGCGCTTTGCTGTAGTTTATCATTTATTATCGACGAGCCTGAACCAGCGCGTGCGCTTAAAAACCTTTTGTAATGATGAGCCACCGATGGTAGAAACCGTGATTGATATTTGGCGCAGTGCCGATTGGTTCGAGCGTGAAGCTTTCGACTTATATGGTATTTTATTTAAGGGACATCCAGACTTACGTCGTATTTTGACCGACTATGGTTTCATCGGTCATCCGTTTCGCAAAGATTTTCCCTTAAGTGGTCGCGTTGAAATGCGTTATGATGCCACGCAGCAACGGGTGATTTATGAGCCAGTGGATATCGAACCGCGCGTACTCGTACCCAAAGTTGGACGTGCAGATAGTCGCTATGCGGATCCAGGGGAAGCGGATGACTGATATTCGCAATTATACGATTAACTTTGGGCCACAACATCCGGCAGCGCATGGCGTTTTACGCTTAGTATTGGAAGTTGAAGGTGAAACCATTACACGTGCCGATCCGCATATTGGTTTGTTACACCGTGCTACTGAAAAATTGGCGGAAACCAAACCCTATAATCAAAACATCGGTTATATGGATCGCTTGGATTATGTGTCGATGATGTGCAATGAACATGGCTATGTCATGGCCATTGAAAAATTGCTTGGCATTGAGCCACCGCTGCGAGCAAAATATATTCGCACGATGTTTGATGAAATTACCCGGATCTTAAATCATTTACTTTGGTTAGGAGCAACTGCTTTAGATATTGGCGCAATGACCGTGTTTTTATATTGTTTTCGTGAACGTGAAGATTTATTTGATTGTTATGAGGCCGCTTCGGGGGCGAGAATGCATGCGACCTATTATCGCCCGGGTGGCGTATATCGCGATCTCCCAGATAAAATGCCGCAGTATAAAAAATTAAATCGTCACAGTGAAAAAGAAAAAGGCCGTTGGAATGCCAATCGTGAAGGGTCGTTATTAGATTTTATTTGGGATTTCACAGAACGTTTTCCTAAGCGCGTCGATGAGTATGAAACTCTGCTCACTGAAAATCGTATTTGGAAACAACGTAATGTTGATATTGGTGCGGTTTCTGCACAAAGAGCGAAGCAATTGGGGTTTACTGGACCGATGCTGCGTGCTTCTGGGGTAGCTTGGGATCTGCGCAAAAAACAACCTTATGCCGCTTATGATAAAGTAGATTTTGATATCCCCCTGGGTAAAAATGGCGATTGTTATGATCGTTATTTAGTGCGTATTGAGGAAATGCGCCAATCAAACCATATTATTCGTCAGTGTGTGCAATGGTTACAAGCCAATCCAGGGCCGGTGATGTTGGCGGATCATAAAGTTGCGCCGCCACGACGTGAAGTCATGAAAAAAGATATGGAGGCATTGATCCATCATTTTAAATTATTTACCGAAGGTTATACCATTCCGCCCGGGGAAGCCTATGCTGCGGTGGAAGCACCCAAAGGAGAGTTTGGTGTGTATTTAATTTCTGACGGCAGCAATAAACCGTACCGTTTAAAAATAAGAGCGCCTGGTTTCTCTCATTTAGCAGCATTTGATGAAATGACGCGGGGTCACATGATCGCCGATGGTGTCACTATACTATCGAGTCAAGACATTGTTTTTGGGGAGATTGATCGATGAGCACTGCCACACTGTCACAAAGTGCGTGCGATGAGATCGATCATTGGTTGACGAAATATCCGGCTGAACACAAACAATCCGCACTATTGCCAGCATTGACTTTAGCGCAAAAAGAAAATGGTGGCTATTTAACAGAAGCGCTAATGGATGCGGTAGCGGCATACCTGGCGTTGCCAAAGATCACAGTATACGAAGCTGCCAGCTTTTATTCAATGTATGAATTAAAAGCGGTGGGTAAATATAAAATTGAAGTTTGCTCTAATGTTTCTTGTAAACTGTGTGGTGCTGAAAAAATTATAAATCATATCCAGCAGCGTTTGGAAGTTAAAACCGGTGAAACCACAGCCGATGGAAAATTCACTTTACGCGAAGTCGAATGTTTGGCCGCATGTGCCAATGCACCCATGATGCAAATTGGTGAACAATACTATGAAGATTTAACGCCGGAAAAAGTTGATCAAATTTTACAGAAATTGGGTGAAGACCTTGAATGATATAGCCCAAAATCAAGTGTGTTTCCGTAGCCTCCATTTAGATGAGCCGTGGACACTCAAAACTTATGAAAGTGTTGGCGGATATAGTGCTTGGCGCAAGATTTTAAAAGAAAAAATTCCCGCAAAAGACATATTGGAAACCATCAAAAAATCAGCGTTGCGAGGACGTGGCGGTGCAGGCTTCCCTACGGGCTTAAAGTGGAGCTTTATCAATCGTGAAAAGCCAGGGCAAAAATATGTCGTGTGTAATTCTGATGAAGGCGAACCCGGCACCTGTAAAGATCGCGATATTTTGCGTTTTAACCCACATCAATTGATCGAAGGCATGGCGATCGCCGGCTATGTGATGGGGGCTACGGTCGGTTACAATTACTTGCGTGGCGAATTTTATGAACCCTTTGCACGTTGTGAAGCCGCATTAAAAGAAGCTTATGCTGCGGGTTTGTTGGGTGAAAATATTTTAGGCTCAGGCACAGATTTTAATTTATATAATCACTCAGGCGCGGGCGCCTATATCTGTGGTGAAGAAAGCGCATTATTGAATTCTTTAGAAGGTAAAAAAGGTTTGCCGCGGTTTCGTCCCCCTTTCCCAGCCAACTTTGGTTTGTATGGACGACCGACCACCGTCAATAATACCGAGACTTTT
>JAZGGN010000019.1:0-3779 GCA_036480475.1 Gammaproteobacteria bacterium | reverse complement strand
TTTTAACCAGGATATTTACGGATGTTATGTTCGTGTAGAATTTATCCAAAAATTGCGCGATGAGAAACGTTACGAAACTATTGAGTTATTAAAACAACAAATATTGCGTGATATAGAAGACGCGAAGCAGGTTTTTAGCGAGCAGCGACCCCCTTAATATCTGGATTTCAGGATTATCCCAATTTCTAAGCTCTGGTCTCTTGTATCTTGCTTATCTATTGGGTAAAATCGGCGCTTAATGTCGATCTTAGTAGATTTACAGGCGAAGGTAACATGAAAACATTTAGTCCAAAGGCGCATGAAGTAAAACACAATTGGTATATCGTAGATGCTGCGGATGCTATATTGGGTCGTTTAGCCAGTGAAGTGGCGCGACGTTTACGCGGCAAACATAAAGCGGAATTTAGTCCACACATGGATATGGGTGACTTTATAATTGTGACTAATGCGGGAAAAATTCAAGTCACAGGTAAGAAGAGGACCGATAAAATTTATTATCGTCATAGTGGTTACCCTGGCGGGATCAAGTCGATCACCTTCGAGAAGCAATTGGTAAAAGATCCGACAAAGATTATTGAGTTGGCCGTGAAAGGGATGTTACCAAATAATCCTTTGGGGCGGGCGATGTTACGTAAATTAAAAGTTTACAGTAATACAGAGCATCCACATGCTGCACAGCAACCGCAAGTGTTAAAAATAGGGTCTGTTGTCGATTCGCTAGATTGAGATGTAGTCCGTTGATTTTAGAGCACCGTAGCGCAGCATACTTCAGGTATGTGAGCAATGGAGCACAGAAAATCAACGGGTTACGGCCAAGATAGTAGAATTGACAATAGACCCTAACTGAAGAGAAAGAATAGTATGACAAGCAAACAACATTATGGCACAGGCCGGCGTAAAAGCTCTACGGCTCGGGTATTTCTGCGTTCAGGCAGTGGCAATATTATGATTAACCGGCGCACGCTGGAACAGTATTTTGGTCGTGAAACCGCGCGTATGATCGTATGCCAGCCTTTAGAAGCGGTGGATATGCGCAATAAATTTGACCTTTATGTCACTGTAAAAGGTGGGGGTAACTCAGGTCAAGCGGGTGCAGTTCGGCATGGTATTACTCGCGCATTGCTTGAGTATGATGAAGAAGACGGTGGTAGTAGTGGTAGCGGCGATCAATCGTTTCGGAAAATATTGCGCAGTGCAGGGTACGTCACTCGTGATTCGCGCCAAGTTGAGCGTAAAAAAGTAGGTTTGCACAAAGCACGTAAAGCAACCCAATATTCAAAACGCTAGTTGTATTAAGGCGTATCGTCAATTCGCTAGATTGAAGCGTAGTCCGTTGATTTTTGAATACCAAAGCACAGCATACTCGAGGTATGTGAGCTTTGGGTACAGAAATACGGCCAAGAGTATAGAATTGACGGCACGTTCTAAAAGCGTCTGTAGTTATTCAGCATCGCAACTGCCTTTTCTGGATCCTGGTCACTTACAGCTGAGTTGTTGAACTTCAGAATTCAAGAGATCCAAGGGAAAAAAGGAGCACTCAATGAGTGAGGGCGAAATCAATAATGGCAGACGTAAATTCTTAACCATCGCGACAACCGTTTTTGGTGGTATAGGTGCAGCATTTGCTGCCGTTCCTTTTATTTCTTCCTGGTCACCCAGTGCGCGTGCACGCGCTGAAGGTGTGCCGGTTGAAGTTAATATCAGTCAAATACAGCCAGGGCAGCAAGTTACCGTAGAGTGGCGTGGTAGTCCTGTCTGGATTTTACGTCGTACTCAGAAAATGCTCGATTCCTTATCCGCTGATGAAGATCAACTGCGCGATCCAAAATCTTTAGCCGAGCAACAGCCAGGCTATGCCCAAAACCGTCATCGTTCACGCAACCCAGAATATTTGATTTTAGTCGGTATTTGCACACACTTAGGTTGCGTGCCAAAGTATTGTCCGAGTCGCAGCAAGTGCCCACAAGATCTAGGTGCAGGTTGGCCAGGTGGCTTTTTCTGCCCTTGTCATGGCTCAAAATTTGATTTCTCCGGTCGTGTATTTAAAGGTGTACCAGCACCGATTAATTTGAAGGTGCCGCCTTACACATTTATGAATGAGAATGTCATTTTAATTGGTGTGGATGAAGATAGTCCTGCAGAGGTTTAAATGATGGAACAGCAAGATCAGCAACAAGATTCTAAACTTTCCACTTGGGTGAACCAGCGTTTTCCGCTGGCGAAAGTATGGCGAGAACACTTGAGCGAATACTATGCGCCAAAAAATTTCAATTTTTGGTATTTCTTTGGATCATTGGCACTGCTTATGTTTGTGTTACAGATCGTTACTGGGATCTGGTTGACAATGTTTTACACGCCGAGTGAAAAAGACGCCTTTGCTTCGGTAGAATATATTATGCGGGATGTAAATTACGGCTGGTTGATCCGTTATTTACACTCCACAGGTGCCTCTGCATTTTTTATTGTCATTTACCTACATATGTTTCGTAGCTTACTGTATGGCTCACATAAAAAACCACGTGAATTATTGTGGTTATTTGGCATGTTATTATTTGCTCTATTGTTGGCAGAAGCCTTTTTTGGTTATTTATTACCTTGGGGGCAAATGTCTTATTGGGGTGCCCAAGTGATCACATCGCTGTTTAGTGCCATCCCTTATATTGGTGATACTTTAGTACTGTGGCTGCGTGGTGACTATTATGTTGCGAATGCGACACTGAATCGTTTCTTTTCTTTGCACGTGATTGCTATTCCTTTATTGATGGTCATACTGGTTTGGTTGCATTTGGTGGCTTTGCATCATGTCGGTTCAAATAATCCCAGCGGTATCGATATTAAAAAGAACCTCAATGCGTCTGGCAAACCTGTTGATGGGATCCCATTCCATCCTTATTACACTGTGAAAGATCTTGTTGGCGTGGTTGTCTTTCTTATTGCTTTTTGCACGATTGTTTTTTTCTATCCGACCCTGGGCGGATATTTCCTTGAAGCTGATAATTTTGTGCCAGCCAACCCTTTAGTCACACCAGATCATATTGCGCCGGTATGGTATATGACGCCATTTTATTCTATTTTACGGGCTGTGCCAGATAAATTAATGGGCGTGATTGCGATGGCTGGATCAATTGCATTTTTATTTGTATTGCCGTGGTTGGATCGTAGTCGAGTACGCTCAATGCGTTATCGCGGTATTTGGTCAAAGATTGCACTGGCCTTATTTGTTGTTTGCTTCATCGCTTTAGGTTATTTGGGTACAGTTGCAGTGACACCGTTTCGGCAGATGCTGGCGCAAATTTTCACAATCATTTACTTTGCCTTTTTTATCTTGATGCCGGTGTATACACGCTTTGAAAAGACGAAACCATTGCCTACAAGAGTGAGTTGAGCTGTGAGACGACTAAAAATTATTTTGTGTAGTTTTTTGTATATGGTCAGTACCTTGGTATTGGCAGCAGAAAGTGGCAATGATGCGATGCGTCAAGTAAAGATTGATTTGACCGATCAAGCTGCATTACAACGTGGTGCACGTATGTACATGAATTACTGTGCAGGCTGTCACTCTTTAGAATATTTGCGCTATAGCCGCTTTGCGCAGGATCTAGGGATCACTGATAATTTTGGTCAAGTTGATCAAACTTTACTGAAGAATAATTTAATTTTTACGACTGCAAAAGCGCAAGAGCCGATTAAAACTGCAATGTTGCCTGAAGATTCACGAGAATGGTTTGGCATTGAACCTCCGGACTTATCTTTAAGTGGCCGGGTGCATGGTGCTGAGT
>JAZGGN010000018.1:0-7101 GCA_036480475.1 Gammaproteobacteria bacterium | reverse complement strand
GGCGGCTTGCGCCAAAAGGTAGTCTTAACCAGCCCGACCAACGCACCCGAAATCAGGTGGGATCGCTTTGTTGCGATAAGGTGGGTGCGTTTGGGGTGGGGGGACGGGCAATCGTGGTGGATCATGGTTATGTCTCGGTTAATGTGGGCTGGGATTCATAGTGGCCACAGGTGTCCATTGTCCTTGGCGTAAGCCAAGGTGGAGTTGGATAAGTTTTTTGAAAAATTTATTGCCGGTTTGTGGAAAGATAAAAGGATCGAGTAAAGCAGTTTCGATAATAGCTTGTAGTTTAGCGGCGGTGATGGCTAAGGGGCGCTGAATTAAGGTGTTTCTAACCGCATGGTTAATTAAACGCTTTTGTGCAGGCGTTAAGGTGTTGCCAATAGTTTGGGTGGATAAGTCCGTTGCCATGCTTGTGGTTTGTTGGTTTTTATTGTTTAGCGTGGTGCTTGTTGAGGGTAATAGTTTACAGGCGGTCGCTAATAAGCTGTGGTGGCGAATGATATCGATGTGTTGCGGACAGTTGCGATAGCTGGAATGGTCACTATCATCGTCTGTATGATTTAGACGAGTGATGGCACCAATACGACAGAGTTGTTGTAAGCTCAAGTGAATGCGATCACTTCCCGCAGGAAAATATTGTTTAAGTTCATGAGCGTGGATGTGCCAGCCGCTTGGCCATTGTCGTAAGTAGCTGAGTAAGCCAATGGCGATGAGGCTTAAGCAAGGTTTGGGGGCATAGTCGTGGTGGTGATGAAGTGTGGGCTTGGGTTGTTTGGGTGAGTATATATCAATAGGCATTAGGTGCTTCCTGGAGTTTAAGTAAATGAAGGATTAGACGTTGGCTAATGTTGTGTGCATGATCACCAATTGACGCTATGTGATCGATGTTATCATGTGCTTGTATTTGTTTTTGTACCGCTTGTTCTACTAGCAAATGCAGAAGTTTCATAGGGGTTGGATAATTTTTTTTGCCATATAATTGTTGCTGGTAGGTTTGTAATGCTTGCAGTATAGGGGTTAAACCGAAGTACTGTAGAAGCTGCCAAAAACCATTGAGCACTTGTGCATCGGGGGCTTGTCGGTACCGTTTGGACAATACTCTCATCATTTGTCCAAAGTTATGTATTTTATCGGTTTGCATGACAATAATTCACTGGTATTACTTGTCTGATAAACAGTGCTGAGTAAATAAGCGGATAGCAATGAAGGTGGGTGATACCAAAGACGCAGACACAGAATTGTGTTAATCTGATCTGGCTGGTGAGCACCCATTGTTTCATCAGCATCTAGCCGGTACGCCACGCGGGGAAAACGAGCGGCGTGCCGGTGCCCTGTTCATAATTAATTTTTACAAAAAAGATTAATACGTGTCTATAAGTAAAAATACTAATTTTTACTTAATTATTATTCTCCATGTATTTATATAAATGATTCATAGCCCCACCTCATTATTTTTCATATTCTGCTGTAGAGGCCGAACCACATTTGTGTGCCAAGAAATAATGCTGATATAAGCAATATTGGAGATAACTCCCATACATCAATGATTAAATATATAATAAATTGTATTAAGTATTTTCCCTGTATTTATATTACCCAACCTTACTTACTACCTTGTTCACCACTCTCCTATTTTGATTATGCTAGAAAAAGGTGGTAGCATCAGCATTATTATAACAAATAATACTGTTGTCAACAAAAAATTTTGTAGCCGTGAATACCTTCGCAAATAGATTAAAATTAGCACTTGAAAAACGAGCGATCTCCCAAGCAAAAGCTGCAAAGTTAGCTGGGATCTCTCAACAGTCAATCAATTATATTATTAATAGCAACTTAAGCACGTCTAAGCTGGGACCGAGAATAGCTGAAGCACTACAAATAAATCCTGACTGGTTGATATACGGCAAAGGGAAATTTGAAGATACAAAGATATATGATTTGCCAATATTACATAGCCAATATATGCTAAAAAAATTTATTGCTGAAACACTTGATCATGATAAAATCGATTTTACAATAATCGATGAATACTTAGGAGAAAAAGCTTTTGCATATCTACTAAGGTCGAATGAATTACTTATTTGCTGTGATAGCAATTATGAATATTCTTCTGCTAAATACCTAACGATGCGGAATAATGAACTCCGCATTACAAAAGCAAAAAAGGAAATATCATTTCCTATATTTGAATGGAGGACTAGAAGTGTCGATTTTTAATGAAATATCAAGTCGGATACATTATTACTTTGATATTATAAAAGTTAATCCTGTGGCAGTAAAGATAGAGCGCTTTTCTTTTCATAAAACAGAGGATGTAATCACTGTGATTTATCGTTTAGGCAGGAAGAAACTATTAAATACCATGCCAATAAACACATTTGAAAAAGAATTTTTTGATAGATTGTATACTTTTGACAGGTATAGGATAATTAAATTCTCTATATTGCAAAATATAATGGATAATTTATTTAAAAGGAGAAAATTTCCTGCAAGAGAAGATGCGTTGAATTTCATTAAAAAGGAAATTAAAAATGAGCAGTTATTTTGAAATAAGTTACTTTAAGCGTTTGTCGAAAGTTAATCTTTACTTATTGGCAATATATCTTGGTATATCAATAACCGCACATGTTATTGCTAATAGATTAATTCTAGTTCATGGCTATCCCGTAATATCTGCTGGATTAATCTACATGATGATTTTTGTACTTACTGATGTATTTACAACGTTCAATTCTAGAAAATTCGCTATTATGATAATTTTCCTAGAATCAATGGCTAATTTATTTTTAGTAAGTTTTACAATTTTTATAAATAACCAACCACACCCAGATTTTTTTCTTTATGCAGAAGAATACAAAATAGTATTTAGCCCATTGCTAATTCTAGTCATTGCAAATATCTGTGGGAGTGCAATAGCTGCTTTAGTTGATGTGTTCATTTTTTACTATTTATATCGTGTGCAAAGATGGATGTTTTTCTTAGCATCTTTTTTATCATCAATTATTACAGTTACAACATATACCTATATTACGGATTACTTTGGTTTTAGAAATTCTTTTCCTGAGCATGTTCTACAGATCACACACGTTAATATAGCCTCTAACTTTATTACACTATTGATTTATTCTTTTATTGGGCAAATATTAGTTTATTGTATACACCGTTATTTAAATAGCCCTAGCATTAAAGCCCATCAAAAAATGACCATTGAGTCGGTATAATTATTCAGATCAAGAGATTCAACACGCTTTGTTGGATATTCTTTATATGGTTACTGAGTCTTCCATAACTCTCTTCGTTAAACAAGGTGGAAGACTCTACATGATGGCCACTCCTTCCCAGCCTTAGTACTGATTAGATACTAAGGCTGAAGTCAATATACAAGCTATTGCAAATTTTTAACAATATCCATAAACCAACATGCTATTTCAGCACTTTGATCATAAGCAGTATTAATATCATCTTCCAAGTACCACATTCCTTCACGGGATTGTCTGCTTATGAAGTAATCAGTTATTGTAGTGATTGACGTTAAATACTTTGCATCTCCCGTTATCTTATAGAGTATTGAGGCTGCCCAGGCAAGTTTATGGCTAAAATTACAGCTCAAAACATTTTCATCGCAAGATAGAGCAAAATTAAGATATGCTTTAGCGCCTTCTATAAATTTTTTATCTTTTGTTTTTTCATGCAATAACGCGAGATAAGCACAAGGATAACCAATCATAAAATACAATTGATCAGGGATCTGCTTATCAATACAGAAGAAAGCTACCTGTTCATCATCAAACTGAGTAATGGCGTTGCCTGATGCATCAAAGCGAAGATAAAAAAATCGATCTATCTCTGGTTGTTTATGTAGCGCCGCACATAAATAATTACCTGCTAAAACAGCTAAATCCATATTATTATGTTCCAAATGAATTAGCCCATGATGTGCTGCTGTTAACACGTCGGTCACTCCGTTTTTACTATCAAGATGATTCATTAAAAATCCTAAACCATTTTCTACGTTATAGTGTAATAAATATTCATAGGCGGATATGCTAATATCTTTTCGCCCTAATTCAATAGCCGCTCTAACTATCCAACCATTTGTGTATGTCCAGAATATTGTATATTCGGGCTTAGCACTTTTCATAGACATGTCTGTCATGAAATCTCCTGTATCTGTCATGTACCGACATTTTATATGATCCAAAACTAGATTAGCCAAGTCCTTTTGTCCTGCAATAATAAACATCATAGGGGACTTATAGTAGCAGGATAGGTCGTCTATATTTTCCCCATAGGATCCATCCTTGTTTAATTTCGACCTAAAATACTGTGTTGTTATTTTGGCGCCAGCCACTAGCCTTTCAGATAATTCTTTCATTTTTAATCTTCTTTAGTTTATGGAATGATAATCTTGAGTATTGTTACATAAATAGACGAAAATCACACACCTAAAATTTCCTACTTTCTAACAGCAACCCAATATTCACTACCTCTTTCCCCATAATCAGTTATTTAGATCTGATTTATAGTCATTAACCATTACATTAAGATTTCTTATAGGTTAAGTGCTTGTAAAAGACATTTTATCAGCGCAAATTTCTTACCACACCCCAATTTTTTTTTCATATGATAAATATGTTGCTCTACTGTTTTGGGTGTAATATAAAGCATCTCTGCAATTTCTCTGGCACTATTACCCTCAACTACTAAATAACCGACTTCGATTTCACGAGGTGATAGCTTAGAACAAGTATGACTTACAGTTGATACGTGATGTGCGTTTTGTCTATTACCCTTAGCCTGTTTTAATTGAATTGATTTATTTCTAGTGCCTATGGACATCATTGGCATATCTCCCTCATTCAAACATTGTTATTGGAAATCGCATTTTTTTCACTGTGTTATTTAGTAAAAGGTCTAAAACAAAGTACATCAAGTACACCAAGTACACCTTTTTTCAGGGAAGGGTGTACTTGGTGTACTTGATGTACTTTGTTTTAGACCTTTTACATGTAAATCCCAACTTACACACCAAAGGTAATTGAAGGTGTTGTTCTTTGTGTAATATTGACACAATAGCCTTTTTTATGACGTTTTGGGTCTATATGAATTTGCACCCCCAAAGATCGCAAAGCACTGCCTTGGCGTTTTAGTGTATCCGCTAATCCTTTACCTGATCTTGGCCAACCATGACTGTAGTCAGGCTGATAAGGCGTTAAAGTTTGCAATAACACACCAAAGGTTCCATAGTAGCTGTCATGATTTTCCAAATAATGTAATAGAGCTTGTGAAACCGGACTTGATTCCAGACCTAATAACATCGCTTGCTGATGCTTGCGACGATAGGCTGACATAAACGATCCCTGTGGCCAATTCAAAGCCATTTCAGCAGCCACCCCTAAAGCAACAAAATCAGCCATGCGTGGCTTTTCTGCCAATGTTACGGTTGGCAAAATTTTAAGCGTACTCATCAAAGCATCCAATAATGCCCCTAATAATTCTGGATACACCGTTGCAAAAGCGTCATTTAGTTCGGTTTCTGTT
Organism: Gammaproteobacteria bacterium; assembly: GCA_036480475.1. Lineage (GTDB taxonomy): Bacteria > Pseudomonadota > Gammaproteobacteria > JAZGGN01 > JAZGGN01 > JAZGGN01. The sequence goes on along the minus strand of JAZGGN010000018.1, from coordinate 1,557 downwards.
TTTCGTTGTTGATCAGTGATGGATGGTAATTCCAACGCAATGCAGCGATCGATTAAATCTTGCGCGGTTACTAAGTTACCGATCCCATTTAAGATCACTGGACGTTTGATCTCAATAACCATTTCTTCTGCTGTGGTGAATAATTGACGCGTGGCATAACCACCCCCTGTTGCTAAGATACAAAAAGCATCTTGTTCCTGAGTGGATAGATGGCTTAAGTTATTGTAAGAAACACACCAATTATTAGCAGCACTGATAAAAATATCTTCGATTTTGCGAGGCGCACTTCGTAAATCAATGCGTGACGGATCGATAAGGGCACGCAAGCGTTGCTGAGTCGTTGATTTAGCACAGCCTTGCTCACCTTGTAATAATAAAATTGGAAAAGGTGTGTCTGCACGTAGACATTCCAGTAACCAAACTACAACTAACTTTCTATCTTGTGGGTCAGGGATATTGACAAATGACCATAAAGTATCTAGCGTCCTGCCACTTACCGGTTGCGGCAATGCACGCATCATTGACGTACAACAAAATTTTATCGGCACTTCAGTTACAATTTTCCAACCCTCATGGTTGACTACAATATATTCGCCACGGTCATTGGCAAGATTTATATATATAGAATCCTTATGTTGTGCAACGCGCGTATATACGGTATGACAAGAATTGGCAAACAAAGCACAACCTTTCAAAGCATTGAGGGTAACTTGTATACTCTGTGAGGTTGGCGCCTGTTGGTATTGCTTAAAATATTGGTGTGCCAGCCAATGCTGAAAATACTGGCTGTCGATGGCAACATGCTCTGGGTATTTTGTCATCTTGCACGTTGCATAAGCCTTTTTATCACTGTCATGAAAAACATCAACATCCGCTAATAATTTCATCAATTGTTGGGCTTGCGAAGGTTTTTCTTTTTTATTGGTTTGGACCGTTGATTTATTTTCAACGCATTGCCAGTGTTGGTCAGACTGGCCTAATAATTGGGCATGGGCTGTCGTCCATCCTTCAGCCAACGCATCTGCCGCCCCCCAGCCAGCAACAAGCGCCTGTTTACGCGAAACAAGTGTTGCTTGCGCTTGATCAGAATTGGGACAAACGCTCAATGGCGTTCTTAAAATTTTTACCTCGCTTTGTCCAAGACTAAATAATTGCTGGCAAATAGTTTGCGCAAATTGATGACCTGTCTCATCATGGTCAGGCCAAATATAAATTTCACGTCCTACAAGAATTTGCCAATCGCTTTTTTTAACGGCATTGGCACCATTCAAGCAAGTCGTGGCTACCCAGTCAGGAAATAATTGTGCTGCCGCGTCGGCATCTTTTTCACCTTCGCAAATCAGTACTGGTTTTGCCACACACTGACTTAGCGCGGCCAAATGATACAATGGGCGTGGTGTTGGCAATGCTTGCCAACACCACGCTTGTTTCCCCTGGTTATTATCACAGAACGTCAATGGTAGGAACAATTTATTGGGTGTTGCTGTTGTTTTATGATCAGCCGTTTGCTCAAAACGATAAATAAAGCATAGTGCTTGTCCTTGCTTATCGGTATAC
>JAZGGN010000017.1:0-2518 GCA_036480475.1 Gammaproteobacteria bacterium | reverse complement strand
ATTTTCTAAAGAACAGGAAAAATATTGTGCAATTTGCAATAATAGTCCTGGCTTTGGTTTGCGGCAATCACAATTATCTTGTGGATGGTGGGGACAATAGGCAATTTTTTCAATGTGTCCACCCACCGCCGCCAATGCGCTAAGCATTTTAGCATGAATGGTTGTTAATGTATCAACATTATATAAGCCTCGCGCAATCCCTGACTGATTTGTCGCAACGGCAATTTTATAACCAGCATGGTTTAAGTCAGCGATGGCCTGCAGGCTGCCTGGGATCGGTAGCCATTCATCCGGTGTTTTGATGTATTGGGATGAGTCATGGTTAATGACACCATCACGATCTAGAATAATTAATTTCATTGTTATTTAAATTGTAATTCGGAGATCGGCACTATACGCCGCAGTAGTTCGTTTAATTGGTACAATATGCGCAAGCGGTTATTGCGTAATTCAATATCTTCTACCATCACCATGACGTCGTCAAAAAAGCGATCAACCGGATCACGCAGCTCAGCCAATTCGTTGAGTGCTTGTCGATAGTGTTTTTGTTTGCACAATTGATCAATTTGGGCTTGCGCTGGTGTTAATCTCTCGACGAGTGCGCGCTCTGCTTCTATTTGCATCAACTGTTGGTCCCATGGCACTTGCAATAATTTTTCATCGACATTCTTCAGTATATTATGCACACGTTTGCTGGCAATGGCCAATGCTTCAGCCTGTGCTGAACTAGAAAATTCATGAATGGCAATAATGCGATGGTGTAAATCAAATAATTTGCTTTGTGATTGTGTCCATTTTCTAGCGGCATTGAATTGATCTTGCGGGATCCCTTGTGTTTCAGTGTAGTAAGCAGACAGGCGATTTAAAATGAGTTGGCTGGCTGTTTGTGCCACGTCTTCTTTTTTTTTGTTTTCTTTAGATAAAGTGTGTTGATAATTTTCTATGCTGCAGGCTAGTAATTGATCAAGATCAAGATCAAATTGTTTTTCTATAATAATGCGTGCGATGGCTAAACCAGTACGGCGTAATTTATAAGGATCTTTCATCCCTTTAGGCACTGGATAAATGATTAACATGCCAACTAAATGATCCAGTCGCTCTGCCAAGGCAAGTGCGCAGCCCAGTGTGGTTTGTGGCAAGCTATCTTGTGCGAAGCGTGGTAAGTATTGTTCTTTTAAAGCGAGGGCCACTTCTTTGGCTTCACCATCGTGTAGGGCATAATAGTAACCCATGGTACCTTGCAATTCCGTGAATTCTTGTACCATGTCTGTCACTAAATCACATTTCGATAACCGGCCAGCACGTTGTGCCGATTTTTGATCGATATCTAGCATCGTGGCGATTGTCGGCATGGATTTGGCTAAGCGCGCCGCTTTGTCATAAAGGCTGCCTAACTTACGTTGAAATATAACGTGCTTTGTTTTTTCAAGGCGATCCGCTAAAGGTGTTTTTTTATCATTGTCAAAGAAAAATTTTGCATCGCTTAAGCGAGCACGCATCACACGCTCATTCCCTGCGACCACAATTTGTGGCTTTTCACTTTTAATATTGGCTACGGTGATGAAGTGCGGCAATAATTGTTGATCTTGATCCACTAAGGAAAAACACTTTTGGTGATCACGCATCGCGGCGACCAAGGCTTCTTTGGGCACTTGTAAAAATTCTTTTTCGAAGTTTGCCAGCAAAGCAATGGGCCACTCGACCAGGCCGGTGACTTCGTTGAGTAGATCGGGATCGAGGATCACTTGCGCATTTTTGGCTTTAGCCAAGTCTTCAACTTGCTGCTGAATTATTTTTTTACGTTGCTCGAAATCAACGATGACATAGGCTTGCTTTAATTTTTTTTGATATTCCTTAGGTTGTTCAATAACAATCGCTTCAGGCGCATGAAAACGGTGACCATAACTGTTATTACTGGCTTTTAGTCCGAGGATATCACAGGGAACAACTTCTACACCGAAAATCACGATCACCCAATGGACAGGACGAATAAATTCAATTGGGCCAGCGCCCCAGCGCATGGGTTTGGCAATGGCTAATTTTTTCAAGGCGTTGTTAATGATGTCTGGTAATAATTCTTGAGTTTTTTTGCCTTTTTTAGATGTTCGATAAATCATCTTTTGATTTTTATCCGTTTCTTTCGGCTTTATTAATTCATCGACAGGCACGCCCCACTTTTTTGCAAAGCCAAGACAAGCTTTCGTGGGTTGACCTTGGTCATCAAAAGCATCTTTAAGCGCTGGACCATACTTCGTTAATTCTTCATCTATTTGTCGATCAGCAATTTGTTCAATGATCACTGCTAAGCGCCGTGGGGTGGCAAAGCTCTGAATGTTGCCTTGAGTCAGTCCACAGGTTTCTATTTCTTTGCGGATATTTTCTGCAAACGCAGTTGCCAGAGACTGCAATCTTTTGGGTGGTAATTCTTCACAACCAATTTCAATCAATAAATCATTGGCCATTATTTTTTTCACACAGAGGGAAGCCCAGGTCGGCGCGTGCCTGATAATAACTTTGC
>JAZGGN010000016.1:0-3061 GCA_036480475.1 Gammaproteobacteria bacterium | reverse complement strand
CCAAACCACACCGTAAAAAAATCTTTTGCCCATATGATGAATATCATTAATCGGCATATGCGTGATGGCGAACACCCCAGCAAGTTCGTCCACGGAAATATTGCCAGTAATGCTTATGTGAAAAATAATTTTACCGTCAGTGAAATGCAGGCGAGCTATAACTAAGATTAAATCTGGCAGCTAAAATCGTGACAAACACGTTCAGGTTGCATTGCTGCCAGATTACGATATTTTGTTCGAGAAATACGATTGTGCTTTAACCTGGCGCTGCTCATGAGCAATCAAATATTGCTTAAGAAAAAGTTGTTGTCCGCGTGTACTACCACAATAACCGCCCATGCCATTAACAGCAACGATTCTGTGACAGGGAATAATAATAGGCACTGGGTTCGCACGACACGCTTGACCAATGGCGCGTGCGTGTGTCCCTAATCGAGCAGCCGCTTCGCCGTACGTCATCGTTACCCCGCTGGCGATCTGAGTCAAGAATTTCCAAACTTTTTTTTGCAACGGTGTCCCGATTAAATTCAATGGCAAATCAAATTGATAATTCGGATCTTTAAAATAACAAGCTAATTGTCGGCAAACTTTTTTTGTTAAAGTCGATTGCGGCGCAAGCACCCGACTGGCAGACGATAGAAAATAAATATTCGTTAATTGAGTATCATTACAAATGATCTCTAACTTGCCGATCGCTAAATTTACTTTTGCTTTATCCATAGTCACCCTCTAAGCTATCCTGGTGATAATGCTGGATAGCTAAAAAACACAAAGTGTGTCAGATTTAAGCTGAAATGTGTTATGATGCTGGCCTCAATACGACCCGTACGAAAATACACCCAACCATAACCTACGCCCGCAACGGTCGATAAAATAATGTATTGTATACCGCCAGGAAAATGCATGAGCCCAAAAAAACTTGCTGCGATCAGGATGGCGACCCAATGCCCATAACGAAAATTTAAGAAATTTTGTAAGTATTTTTGCACGAAGCCACGAAAATAAGCTTCTTCAGCCATGCTGACAAATAATAAGTTTGTCAGTGCCCAAATCAAAATGCTTGAAGGTATTTTAAAATCAAAACGGACATAACCAAAAACAAAACTCAATACCAATATCACCGCAAAAATTGGCAATATATACGGCCAAGTGCGCTTCAACATGCTCAGCCAATCTTTTCTGTTAGCGATCAATGAATAACTAAAAGCTAAAATAAAAAGCCCGACCATTGTCTTATCAAAATTAAGGTAAAGGGTAAATGGAATGGTATCCTGGCTAAATTGTACCTTGTCCAGTACTTTGAGATTGTTAAAACCAGGAATAAAATGAAAGATCAGCGCGAAACCAAGCACCAATACCAGCAAACCAGCGATAAAACGCCATATAAAGGCAAAGGATGGCGCTTGCAGCACATAAGCTGATACGGCAAACACGCCGATAAATACCAGTCCCATCGGATCAATCACGCCACTGATTAAAGCGAAAATAACCGCAGCAATCAGTGGGTACCCCCAGAGGGGCAAGATCTTTTTCAGCGGAACCCACAGTAAGATAACAGAAAGGTATAGAAAACTATAACTTAAAATTGTTGTCATAGGCAACATAACTACTGACCTGCATAACTTTGTGCCAAAGCCTAACTATGATGATTTATACTACGATCTACGCCTCAACATCACTCGCAGTCGATTTCTTCTTAGTTTTTTTAGCCGCTCGTGTTTTTTTACTGGGTAATTTTTCTTTAATCCTGGCAGCACGTCCTGAAAGTTCGCGCAGATAATATAGTTTGGCTCGGCGCACAGCACCACGTCGCTTGACTTCAATGCTGGCAATCAATGGACTATAGGTTTGAAATACACGTTCGACCCCTTCACCATGGGAAGTTTTGCGCACTGTAAATGCAGAATTAAGTCCACGATTGCGTATCGCAATAACAACCCCTTCAAACGCTTGCAAGCGCTCACGAGTGCCTTCTTTAATTTTCACTTGCACGATAATGGTGTCACCCGGTGAAAATTTTTCGATTTCTCGCCCCTGTATATATTCCTGATCTAATTGCTGAATAATATTAGTCATCATTTTTCCCCTGCCCCAATTGGCATTCTAATTTAAATTCATTAAGTAAGCTGGTTTCTGGATCTGTTAATGGGCGCTTTTCCAGTAGGTCTGGGCGGCGCAACCAACTTCTTCCTAATGATTGCTTAAGTCGCCATCGCTGGATGGCTCGGTGGTCACCACCCAACAATGTTTGTGGTACGGCTAACCCATCAAACGTCGCCGGCCTTGTGTAATGCGGACACTCAAGCAAACCATCACTAAAAGACTCTTGCTGAGCCGATTCTGCATTACCTAAGGTCCCTGGCAGTAAACGGCTCACCGCATCGATCACAACCATCGCAGCAAATTCACCACCGGTTAAGATATAATCACCTATCGACCATTCCTCATCGATCACTGTATCCATTAATCTTTCATCAATGCCTTCATAGCGCCCAGCCACAAAAATCAAATTCTCTGCCTGGCTCCATTGGCTGATCCTATTCTGATCAATCATACGCCCTTGCGGTGACAAATAGATCGTCTTCGTGCTCTGACCCAACACTTGCTTCGCTGCTAATATGGCTGCCGTTAACGGTTGCGCCCTCATGATCATGCCCGGACCACCACCATAAGGTCTATCGTCTATATGGCGGTACTCATTATCCGCAAAATCTCTCGGATCCCAATAGTGAAGTTTCAAACAGTCGTTTTTTATCGCCCGTGCTGAAACACCATAACTTAAGGCATCAAACATTTCTGTAAATAGGGTAACGACGCCTATCTGTAAAGGTAAGGGGGAGCGCTGGTCACACATTACAAAAGCTCATCTTCCCAAGTGACTTTAACCAACTTGGCATCTAAATCAACCTGAGATACAAATTCACCCATGACAAATGGGATTAAATGTTCTTTTTCTCCTTTGACTACCATGACGTCATTCGCACCCGTCGCAAGCAAGCTATCTATCATACCCAGCACAACGCTGTGTTGATTGATCACTTGCAAGCCCAATAGATCCGCC
>JAZGGN010000015.1:0-8420 GCA_036480475.1 Gammaproteobacteria bacterium | reverse complement strand
TGCTAAAGCTTATTGCCGGATCTCGAGTTATATCCAGACTGCGGCGAACAAAGGGATCAATCCTTTAATCGCTATTCAAATGGCGCTTGCTGGAAAAATCGACTTTTAGGGGTGAGTAGTTACCTTTTCTTTACACTGAGCAGTTCCTTTTTAAGCGCATTAATTTTCTCGTTAGCTTCGTTAATAAAAGTATATTCTGCCATCAAAGGCGTATCACGCACTATGTTATGTGCATCTAATAGCACACCTTCTTCAGAATGGTTTAAAAGCAGCTTTGGGTCATTACCAAATAAAGCCAGTTTATGTTTGCACAATGTTCCATGTATGCCAGCAGGGCAATCACAATGGACTTCTAAGGCTCCATCTTCTTGGAGAAGTGTAACCTTATATACTGTACCGACGTAAGAACTGCTTTGAAAATGTTAGTTGATTGTTGTATCTTTCATTTTATTTCTTATCCCATGTATACATAATAACAAATATATAACACTATGCCAACCTAAATAGTCGCCCATAATCCACCACCAGTAACTCAAGGTGCCTAATTTTTACCCTCCGTCTCGAAGGCCTATTATCTCCTAAATTTTTTATTCATGCTGGTCTGAATTATGGGGGTCATTATAAGAACCGAACAGATCTATCTGCAACTGCCTTTTCCAGAATAATCAAAGTCGCTTTAAAAATGCTAACAGCGCAGACTCATCCAAGATGTTAACGCCCAAGGCCTGGGCCTTCGTCATTTTCGATCCAGGTGCTTCACCCGCAATCACATAATCTGTTTTCTTAGAAACGCTATTGCTTACGGTCGCCCCTAAATTTTGTAGCTTTTCTTTCGCCTCATCACGTGTCATGGTACTTAAGCTACCCGTTAAAACAAAGCGCTGTCCTTGCAGTGGCTTACCCACACTACTTTCCACCACTGGCCAATGGACACCCGCAGCTTTTAATTCGGCAATGATCTTTAAATTTTGGGGTTGCTGGAAAAAGCTGATAATATGCGCCGCAACGATGGATCCAACATCAGAAATTTGTTCTAACGTCGATTTATCTGTTGTGAGTAGATCTTCTAAGTTTCCAAAATATTGTGCTAAGCGATGAGCCGTGGCGTCACCGACTTCTCGGATCCCTAAAGCATACAGAAAACGTGCCAGCGTGGTTTTTTTACTTTTTTCTAAGGCGGCAATGGTATTCGCTGCTGATTTTTCAGCCATGCGATCAAGCCCCGCCAAACTGTCCGTATTTAAATGATAAAGATCAGCCACAGTCTTAATCTGCTTTTTATCCACCAATTGCTCAACCAGTTTATCACCTAAACCTTCAACATCTAATGCTTTGCGGGAAACAAAATGTTTAATGCTTTGTTTCAATTGGGCTGGGCAATATAAGCCGCCGCTACAACGGGCAGTGACTTCATCCTCAACTCTGATCACTTCCGCATGGCACACCGGGCAATGTGGCGGTAATTTTACTTTTTCAGCGTTTTTAGGCCGACGTGCCATGATGACAGCAACGACTTCTGGAATGACATCACCTGCACGTCGCACGATAACATGATCACCCACTCGCACATCTTTGCGTTCCACCTCATCCATATTATGTAAGGTGGCATTGCTCACGGTCGCCCCGCCGACGAATACCGGCTCTAATCTCGCGACCGGCGTTAAAGCCCCCGTACGACCCACTTGAAATTCTACCGCCAGTACTCGTGTGAGTTTTTCCTGTGCTGGGAATTTACGCACTAATACCCAACGTGGTCCACGGGTTACAAAGCCCAAACGTTGCTGTAAGTCAACACGATTCACTTTATAAACCACACCATCAATATCATACGGTAAGCTTTCGCGCTGTGATTGTACTTGTTGGTAATACGCCAAACAGGCTTGTTCACCGCGCAATAATTGGACTTGGGGGGACACGGGTAAACCCCATTGTTTTAAAACCTGTAGAATTTCACTCTGGCGTCCGGGTAAATTGGCGGGTTCAGCGTGGCTAACTCCATAACAAAATAAAGCCAGCGGTCGTGCCGCCGTAATCTTTGGATCGAGCTGCCGCAAACTACCCGCTGCCATATTACGTGTATTGACAAATACTTTTTCATCGCGTGCAAGCGCCGCTTGATTGAATTCAGAAAACCCTTGCTTATCGATATAAACCTCAGCACGCACTTCTAAAATATTTGGGTAAGCACTGCCACGTAAGCGCAAAGGAAGTGCTGAAATTGTGCGTGCATTATGCGTCACATCTTCGCCGGTGGTGCCATCTCCCCGTGTGGCTGCCTGTGTCAATACCCCAGCTTCATAACGCAAATTAACCGCCAGACCATCAAGTTTCGGTTCAGCATTGAATTCAATCTCTTCTTTGGTGTCAAGTAACTTGGCAAGACGCTTCATGAAGGCGGATACTTCTTCTTCATTAAAGGCATTATTTAAAGACAGCATCGGTGGGCTGTGCTTGACTTGCTGAAAGGCAGCTAATGCCTCACCACCAACGCGCTGAGTCGGAGAATCAGGCGTCACACAATCAGGATGCTGCGCTTCCAGTGTCTGCAATTCACGAAATAAACGATCATACTCGGCATCCGGCACCGTCGGATCATCTAAGACATGGTATTGATAATCGTACTCGCAAATTAATTGGCGTAATTCACTGACACGTTTAGGAATGGTTTGGCTTTGCTTCTTTGCCATAGTTGCTAACACGCTTAAGCTGTCCGTTGGTCATCTTCTTGCGGATTGACTGCGACAACAACTTCACCCTGATCCAAGATCTGCTGCCGATAAGCTTGCATTTTCTGCGCAGACAAAGGTTTAGCTTCATAATCATGTAAGCCACCACCCAAATCCTCCTTGAGTTGCTCCGCTGTTTCCATCAACAATTCAAAACGTTCACTATCTATCGTCGAATTATTTGATAAGCGTAAAAACAAGGTTAAACCCGTGCATGAAAATCCGCCCATCTTCTGCATTTCAAAAGTCCCTGGTTCGGTGGCACAAGCGAGACTAAACAAGATCGGACCACTCCCCGATAAACTTTGATAACGGTGAAAAATATCCATTTCGCCAAAACGTAAACCCACTGCCAAGATCGCTTGCAATAACTCATAACCGACAAATAACTTATCCTTTTTCGCAAATAAGTGTAGTACGATGATTTGCTCTTGTTGTGCTGGCTCAATATAACTGTCTTCCATGATCGGCTCAGCAGCAATCAATGCTTCCTCAGAGGTTATGCTCGGTTCTTGCACTACCTCATCGAATGTTTCTGCTTCTGGCGCAAAATCATACAGCACCGCTTCCGACTCAAAAACTAACTCAGGCGCTGATCGACGAGTCTTTATCACCGCAAAAACAGCAGCCATGATCGCCGCGAAAGAAGCTGACAATAATATAAATTTTACTAATAATGGCATTATGTTCCCCTTTTAGGCCGCTTTACGTGCCTGTGCAAATGAGACGGCTTTATCAATATCCACTGAAACCAAACGCGATACCCCGGCTTCCCGCATCGTCACACCCGCAAGATGATGTGCGAGCGCCATCGTGACTTTGTTATGACTGATTATAATAAATTGTACGGTGTTTGACATCTCTTTTACTAATTCACAGAAACGCTGCACGTTATTGTCGTCTAAGGGTGCATCTACTTCATCCAAAAGACAGAATGGTGCTGGATTAAGCTGAAATATTGCAAAAACTAAGGCTAAAGCGGTTAACGTTTTTTCACCACCAGAAAGCATATTAATGGAGTGATTTTTTTTGCCTGGCGGACTTGCCACGATGGTCACACCACTCGTTAATATATCACTCCCTGTTAAGCTTAAGCAGGCTTTCCCGCCGGCGAATAAACGAGCAAATAATGTTTCTAAATGGCCATTCACAAGGTCAAAAGTTTGCTGGAAACGACTGGTTGTTTCTTTGTCAATTTTAGCAATCGCCGTTTCTAAGGTTGTCAAAGCCTCCGATAAGTCTTCAAATTGACTGTCCAGATAGATCTTACGCTCACTGGCGATTTGACACTCCTCGATCGCTGCTAAATTAATTGCACCCAGTCGACTGATGCGATTATTCACTTTTTGTAAATCATCTTGCCAAACTTGGGGATCGGCCGCTTCAGGGAGGGTGCCTAAAACAGTTTGCAATACCGTATCCTGTTTCTCAAATTCTTCTTCGATGGTGGCCATACGTACACGCAAGCTTTGCTCTTCGAGATTTAATTGCTGTATTTGCTCACGCACTTGTTGGACTTGCTGCTGGATCTGCTGCGACTGCTGTGTCAATTCGGTGCGTACCTGCTCTAATTCAGAGGATTGATTTTTCACCTGGGTTAATTCATTCTCAACCGCTTTCTGCTGACTTAATTGCTGCTGTAATTGCTCATTTAACGTCGTTTGTCGATCATCTGATCCACTCAATGTCTCCTTTAAGTCTGCCTGACGCTGACTTAATTGCTGTAACTGTTGTTGATCGCGCTGCATGGTTTGGTCTAGCGCTTCTTTTTGCGCTTTTGCTGTTTGTGCTTTGATGACTACGGTTTGTTGTTGCTGACGATGTGCTTCAACTTGTTGCTTGATCACCTGCAGCTTTTGCTCAATTTGATTGCGCTTCTGTTGCAGTATTTCTCGACGCGGACCATCATCGCTTAAGGTTTGTTGTGCTTGCTGATGTTTTGCTTGCGCCAAACGTAAATCATCACGCATACTGGTATATTGCGTCTGTTGGGCGCTTAAAGTTTCATCGATTATCCTGGCACGATCCTGTAAATCAATTAATCTTTCTTTTTTGTTATTTAACTGTGCTTTCGTATCGACAGATTGCATGCTCAAATCAGCAACGATCTCCTGTTGCTGGTTCACTTTATCTTCTACGGTCTGCAATGCTTGATTTAACTTCGATAAATCCTCACTCAGCGCATTTTTACTGTTTTCCAGAGTTATGATCGTTTGTGTCAATTCTCGTAATTCACGCTCACGTGCAATCACCCCACCCTGTTCATCCTGAGAATGCATAATACGCACAAAATGCTTCCCCAAGTAAACACCGTCACGCGTGACGATGGTCGCATCACTTGGCAAGCTCGCTAAGCTTTGTTGTGCCTGCGCATAAGAATCAGCCACATAAACATTTTTCAATAAAGCAGACAATGCCAAACTGCCATTTTTAATTTTACTTAGTAATAAATCATTGCTCGCATTCTGATTGACACTTTCCCCACCCTCTATCAGGGTTAATTGACCACTGCTTAACTGTGAGATTTTTTGTGAAAATTTACCAAGATCAGCCACACACATAGCTTGCAAATAGCCACCCAAAACATTTTCCACTGCGATTTCCCAGCCTGACTCGACTTGTAAGTATTGCGCCAAACGTAGATTGCTTTTTAATTGTTGTTGATTTAACCAGACATTAACCGCTTCATTTTGATCGTCTAGCGCCGCTTGCTGTAAAGTTTGTAATGAGGTTTGCCGTGCAAGCTGTTGTTGTAAATCCCCTTTAACACGATCAAGTTGCATCAGCACTGTTTCTTTGTGTTCACGTTGATCTGTCAATTGTGCTTCCAGCGCTGCTAAAATTTCCTTAGCGGCCGTTAATCGCTGTGATATTTGCTGTTGCTGGGCTTGTAAGCTTTCGCATTCTCTAGCAACTGCCTCATTATTTTGCTCAGATTTTTCTCGCTGCAGGCGCGCCATATCATTTTTCAACTGTTCTAAGCGCTGCTGCAAATGTTCAATTTGGGTTTGTTTGACGTTAACACGTTGCGACACTTGCATGTTTTCTTGCTGGAATGACTCCCACTGTTGGCGCCAGTCACTATAAGCCTGCTCTGCTTGTGTCCATATCCCCTGGCTTTCGCTGAATTGGGTTTGCGTGGCTTGTTGTTCATTATCCAGCGCATCCATCTGATCTTTTAAATTCTGATAATTATTTTGATCCTGCTGATAGCGTGTCTCTACCGTCGTTTGTTCCGTTTGTACTTGCTGTAGATCCTGTTCACACGCTTGACACTGCACTCGCTGGTTTTGTATCGCTTCTTCTAATCGGACAATTTCACTGCCAAAACGATAATACGCCGCTTGTACAGATTGCTGTGCTTCACTGACTTCGATATGACGTTGATGGTGTTGTTCTAATTCTTTTTCCAAACTGGTTTGATTGGCAAGTCCTTCTTCCAAAATAACTTGATGTCGTTTCACCTCTAAAGATTGCTGTGCTAATTCTTGCTGGTAAGATCGCCATTGTAATGCGCCAAGTTGCGCTTGCAGTACACCCTCTTCACTGCGCAAAACCTGATATTTCTGAGCAGCATTGGCTTGTTTTTGTAAACGACTTAACTGTGAATTTAATTCTTCACGGATATCATTGATGCGCAATAAATTTTCACGGGTGTGTTTGATACGATTTTCAGTTTCGCGGCGACGTTCTTTATACTTGGAAATGCCCGCAGCTTCTTCTAAAAACTGACGCAATTCTTCCGGTTTCGCTTCCACCAGACGCGTAATCATGCCCTGTTCAATAATGGCATAACTGCGTGGGCCTAAGCCCGTACCGAGGAAAATAGCGACAATATCACGGCGACGACAGTGCGCACCATTGAGATGATACGATGATTGACCTTCGCGGTTAACCACTCGCTTGACTGCGATTTCACTGTAATTGGCGTATTCACCGCCAATAGCACCATCACCATTGTCAAAAATAAGTTCTACGCTGGCCTGACCGACTGGTTTTCTATCGCCAGAACCATTGAAAATAACATCAGCACCCGTATCTGCACGTAAATGACGCGCAGATCCACCCAATACCCAGCGCACGGCATCAATGATATTCGATTTGCCACAGCCATTGGGGCCCACAATCGCCAGCAAATTACTTGCTAGAACGATCTCAGTCGGATCAGCGAAAGATTTAAAACCAGCCAGTTTGATTTTTTTTAAGCGCATTGATTTAAAATATTAAGGGCGTTGTCATTAGCCAACATAATAAAGCGTTTTAGGTGTGAATGAAAGTGCAGGACGCACTGACGGTCCCTCTGAACTGTAAATAACTTGATCAGGTTAAGTACAATGCGTTACTGTAAAACTTTAACCCCGGCCATATAGGGCCATAAGACTTCGGGAATGTGGACATGTCCTTGTGCATCTTGATAGTTTTCTAAAATTGCCACCAAGGTACGGCCTGCGGGTAAGCCAGATCCATTTAGGGTATGGACCAATTGCGGTTTGCCAGTTTCGGGGTTACGCCAGCGCGCTTGCATACGCCGCGCCTGAAAGTCGGTGCAATTACTGCAAGAAGAAATTTCTCGGTAACATTGCTGGCCAGGCAACCACACTTCTAAATCATAAGTTTTCACCGCACTAAAACCGGTATCCCCGCCACACAGTGTCACCACACGATAGGGCAACGCGAGTTTTTGCAAAATGGTTTCGGCATGTTGCGTCAAGGTTTCTAGAACCGCAGAAGATTCATCCGGCATCACTATCCACACCAATTCAACTTTTTCAAACTGGTGTTGGCGGATCATGCCTCGCATATCTTTGCCATACGATCCGGCTTCGCTACGAAAGCACGGGGTATGACAAACATACTTCAACGGCAAATCACCATACGGAATAATTTGATCACGCACTGAATTGGTCACCGATACTTCTGCCGTCGCAATTAAATAATAACCATGCTCACTGTCAATTTTAAATTGATCTTCGGCAAATTTAGGCAATTGCCCCGTGCCATAGAGGCTGGTTTCATTAGCAATATAAGGCACATAGATTTCTTCATAACCATGTTCTTGCGTGTGAGTATCGATCATAAACTGGATCAAAGCGCGGTGTAAGCGCACTAAAGCACCACGCATCACCACAAAACGCGCACCGGTAATTTTTGCCGAACATTCAAAATCCATTAAACCTAAAGCGCTTCCGATCTCATCGTGCTGTTTGGGGGTAAAATCAAATTGTGGCGGTTCACCCCAACGTCGTACTTCAACATTATCTTCTTCGTTTTTGCCCACAGGTACGCTTTCATGTGGGATATTCGGAATCGTCAATAAATATTCATTTAATTCTTTCTGAATAACTGATAATTTCTTTTCACAAACATCCAGTTCTACGCCAATTTTACTCACAGACTGCAATAAAGCTTGCGCATCTTCGCCCTTGGCTTTGGCAATACCAATATTTTTAGAATACTGATTACGTTGACTTTGTAAGTCCTGCGTGTGCACTTGCAAAGTTTTACGATCTGAATCCAGCCTAGTAATTCTATCAGCATCCAGTTTAAAGCCTTTTTTAGCTAGCGCTTTTACGACTTCAGCTAAATTTTCACGCAAGTATTTTGGATCAAGCATAATACAATTACTCTATTAAAGTTATTGGCCAGGCAATGATATGCCCGGGCGCAACGATTTTCTTAAGCTCAGTGGTCACG
>JAZGGN010000014.1:0-8252 GCA_036480475.1 Gammaproteobacteria bacterium | reverse complement strand
GCCGCTCCGATACCGTTTTATTTAACTCAATAAATTGAGACAGTTTAACATCATGATGTTCACTTAAATGCTTGATGCTCACACTTTTCTGACCAAATTGTGCCGCCTTAAAAGCAGTGGGCCGTACGGTCATCACTTTTATCGGCTCTAAAGATTGTACGGTCACTAAAGCATTACCCGCATAAATTGGACGCATAAAAGTATCTGCCGATATAATTTCGATAACATCAGAAATTTGCGCCACATTTAGTAAAGCCGCCGCTCGCGGTAAACTATTTTTACCAAAAGTCGTCGCTGGCGCAAGAATATAATCGTAATCTTTGCCTATCGTCGCAATCAAGGCTGCACAATTTTCCGCTAAATGACGGCCATAAGCCTGATCATCAGCACACAGCACTTCACTGACACCGTCAATTTCAGCCGCCTGCTGTGCAATGTCTTCACAAGCTTGGCCAGCAACCAATATAGAGATACTATCCCCACACGCCATCGCTGCAGTCATCGTATTTAATGTAACTGAGTACATGACTTGGTTGTCATGCTCAGCAATTAACAATACTCTATTTTTATTCATATCACTTGATCTTGCTCACGCAAGCGCTTCACTAATTGCTGAACATTTTCCAAAATCACCCCAGCTTCCCGTATTTTAGGCGATTCAACTTTTAATATCTGTGAACGTGGTTTCAAATCCAGACCTAATTCGTCAATGGTTAATTCATCAATTCGTTTCTGCTTAGATTTCATAATATTTGGTAAGGTTGCATATCTGGGTTCGTTCAAGCGCAGATCGGTTGTAATCACTGCTGGTAATGACAACACTAAAGTTTCTAAGCCACCATCTACCTCACGCACTACTTCCACTTTTTCATCCATCATCGTCAATTGTGACACAAACGTACCCTGCGACCATTGCAATAGCCCAGCTAACATTTGCCCTGTTTGGTTATTATCACCATCAATTGACTGTTTCCCTAAAATCACCAAATTTGGTGATTCTTTTGCGACAATGGCTTGTAAGCATTTAGCAATATTGAGCGGCTCTAATGGTTCGGGATGGTTAACTAAAATACCACGATCCGCCCCCAATGCTAAAGCATTACGAATGATTTCCTGGCATGCCGGCACTCCGATAGAAATGGCAATAATTTCATCAGCAATATTTTGTTCACGTAAGCGTATTGCTGCTTCAATCGCAATGGCATCAAATGGGTCCAATGACATTTTAACATTGGCCGTTTCAACACCACTCTCATCAGTTTTTACGCGGATGTTTACATAAGGGTCAATGACTCGCTTAATGGCAACCAGTATTCTCATGTGGATTAACTGCCTTTTTTAGGATAATTCTTGACTGGAAATTTGATTGCGGCCAGACTAACATTTCTTAGACTTGACTTCAATGAGTGTGACTATGGCAAATGAATCAATGAATTATGATGTCGTTATTGTTGGCGCCGGACCCGCCGGTCTAAGTGCCGCAATACGCTTAAAACAACTTTGCCAAAAGCATGATAAAGATTTTAGCATTTGCATTCTAGAAAAAGGCATAGAAGTGGGTGCTCATATCCTATCTGGTGCGGTGATCGAACCTGGTGCACTCACTGAATTAATGCCTGATTGGCAACAAAAGAATGCCCCTTTGCAAACCCAGGTACAACACGATTATTTTTATTATCTCAGTCAACGCAAGGCATTTCGCATGCCGACTCCCCCACAAATGAAAAATAAAAATAACTACATCATCAGCCTATCAAAATTGTGCCGCTGGTTAGCGCAGCAAGCTCAAGATATCGATATAGACATTTTCCCTGGCTTTGCCGCTACAAAAGCACTTTACAATGACAAGCAAGCCGTCGCAGGCATTGTGACGGGTGAAATGGGGATTGATAAAGCGGGTAAAAGAACGGCTCAATATCAACCAGGCGCTGAAATTTTTGCCCGCCAAACTTTATTGGCTGAGGGTTGTCGTGGATCATTGACCGAGCAAATTATTCAACAATATCATTTGCGCCAACATTGCTTACCACAAACTTATGCCATCGGCATTAAAGAATTGTGGCAAATCAAACCCACCCCCAATAAAACAGGCACCGTCATTCACACCATCGGCTGGCCCTTAGATCAAAAGACCTATGGTGGTTCTTTTATCTATCATTTAGCGGAGAACAAAATTGCCCTTGGACTTGTCATCGGTTTAGATTATCAAAATCCCTGGCTCAATCCTTTTACCGAATTACAGCGCTTTAAAACTCACCCCTTGGTCCAGCCGATGTTGGACCAAGGTCAACGCATCGCTTACGGCGCACGCGCTTTAAATGAAGGCGGTTATCAATCGATCCCTAAATTAACGTTTCCTGGTGGCGCAATCATTGGTGATGCGGCGGGATTTATTAATGTCCCTAAAATTAAAGGGATCCATAATGCCATCAAATCAGGGATCTTAGCCGCCGATGCTGTTTTTGAAACCTTACAACAAACCAGCCAAACTGAAGCCTTCAGTTATGAAAAAAATTTACAGCAATCCGCCATCATTCAAGAATTACATCGGGTGCGTAATATACGCCCTGCCTTTCGTTGGGGCTTGTGGCCCGGACTCGCTTACTCAGCGATCGACACTTATATTTTTCGTGGCAAAACGCCATGGACGTTTAAACATCATATCGATCATCAATGCCTAAAAAAAGCAGTACAGTGCAAAAAAACGAACGACCTCAAAGCAGATGGTACGTTAACCTTTGATAAGCTCTCTTCAGTTTATTTAACGAATACTTACCATGAGGAAAACCAACCCCCCCATTTAAAATTAAAAGATGCACAAATCGCGATCAACGTTAACTTAAAACAGTATGCTTCACCAGAACAATTTTATTGCCCTGCCGCCGTTTATGAAATCGTGTACGATACTGATAATCAAGCTAAGCTACAAATCAACGCCCAAAACTGCATTCATTGTAAAGTGTGTGACATTAAAGATCCGACACAGAACATCATCTGGACGCCACCTGAGGGCGGCGGCGGCCCACAGTATCAGGAAATGTAATGACTATACCCGTTATCTGTCAAAGATGGGTCATTTTGGCAGTCTCACGGCTATAGTCATTCCTCTAGCAAATACTTAATTTTACCTTCAACATTTTCCCATTGTGCAGAATCTGGTGGCGACTCTTTTTTCGCATTGATATTTGGCCACTTTTCTGCAAATTTGGCATTTATTCCTAAAAATTGTTGATATTTTTCCGGCAGTTCATCTTCAGCACAAATCGCTTCAATCGGACATTCCGGCTCACACAAGGCACAATCGATACACTCATCTGGGTGAATGACCAACATATTCGGTCCTTCATAAAAGCAATCAACGGGACACACTTCAACACAATCCATGTATTTACATCTGATGCATTTTTCTGTGACCACGAATGTCATCGCTTCTCCCCATTGCTTGATTGGCAGTGGCACGATTTATCACCGTGTCACTGCCTTTTCTAGGTTAAACTTTAAGTGCCCCCTTTATATACGAAGAATAGCAAATTTTTCTATGCGCATCACGGCCAGGTAAAAATTTAAACTGAATTGACAAAGTAAGAAGTTCAGGCTTAAATAGTCTTTTGGTCTGTCACCTGCAGAAATTGGGCATAACAGGCATGGAAGCCCAGCGAGTCTACAGGATAATTTAGAGGATTGTGTACATGTTCCAGCGAATTATTCGGGATTTACCTAATTGCATTACTTTATTTCGTATTGTGCTTATTCCGATATTTGTTGGCGTGTTTTATTTGCAAACTCCATGGAGTCATACGATTGCCGCTGCTATTTTCGCATTAGCCGGACTGACCGATTGGTTGGATGGCTATCTGGCCAGAGCCTTGGGACAGACTTCACACCTTGGTGCTTTTCTCGATCCAGTTGCTGATAAGCTATTAGTTGCCGTCGCGCTTGTATTAATCGTAGGTGAGATAGACATTCCCTACTTAGCGATCCCAGCGGCAGTGATTGTCGGCAGAGAAGTGGTCGTGTCTGCCTTACGTGAATGGATGGCAGAAATGGGTAAGCGTACCAGTGTCGCTGTCAGCTTTATTGGAAAAATAAAAACAGCCACGCAGATGCTTGCCATCTTCACTTTGCTACTTTATGTTCGCGATAATGAAATAGTGGCCGTTTTAGGGGCAAGTTTGCTTTATATCGCTGCTTTCCTGACGTTATGGTCAATGATCATGTATCTTCGAGTGGCTTGGCCTGATTTGAAACATCGCTGAAAACCCAATCACCTGTCGTAGTGAACCTTGACATGCTGCATGTTTTGATTACAATGGCTGGACCCTGACTTAGCTCAGAGTTTGGTTTTAACCTAGGAAAAGCATAGGTTTAAAACTCATGATCATGCGGGAATAGCTCAGTGGTAGAGCACAACCTTGCCAAGGTTGGGGTCGCGAGTTCGAACCTCGTTTCCCGCTCCAACTTAATCGTGAAGAATATGGCCTAGGATCTTGTGAAAACTTCGACCTGAATTTTAACTGTGGCATTCAGATCCAATTCAGCAATATAATATCGAACTGAACTTATGGTCGTTTCTGTAATTAAGTATCTCTTTACGGCTGGGTGGCAGAGTGGTTATGCAGCGGCCTGCAAAGCCGTGGACGCCGGTTCAATTCCGGCCTCAGCCTCATTTTCTAGGATTATCCTAGAAAATGCAATTGACTTCGTAGCGAGGGTGATTAAGGTATTGAAGATTAGGTTTTTGTGTGTTTTTTCGAGGGAGACAGTACTCATCCGTACAGTGAGTGAGAAAAAACATATAAAAACCCTAAGATTCAGTGCATTAATCAGCCGCAGTAGAGATCAATTGCTTCTTCTAGGATTATTGCCCGGGTGGCGAAACAGGTAGACGCAAGGGACTTAAAATCCCTCGGAGGTAACTCCGTGCCGGTTCGACTCCGGCCCCGGGCACCAATGAAATCAAGGGGTTACAGCCCATCAGCGCTCTTTAGCTGGCTTCCCTTAAATCGCTTGCGGGAGATTTGCGGGAGCTAGCATTTTTTAGCAGGACAAGTTTTGGCCTATTGTCTTTCGAATTACAAACTTTATTGGCCGCTGCAATTAAGTTATATAACTCTGCGGCTGAGTAATGTGTTGTAATACGATTTGATTTATGTCCCAATAAATCTTGCCTATCTTCAAAACTCACCCCAGCCGCTCGTAAGCGCCGACCAAAGGTATGTTTTAAATCATGTACTCGCACATCATCCAATCCTGCTCGTTTTCTTGCATCATCCCAACCATCTTGACACATTTGCTTCAAGGGATGTCCCTGATAACTAAACACATGTGTTGCATGTTTGTCGCGCATGGAATCCACCACCGATTTTGCAGTCTGGTTGAGTACAATCAAGCGGTCTTTACTGTTTTTTACAAGTTGTTCAGGGACAATAAATACAGAAGCATCCTTAAATACAGAATCATCATTATCATCATTAGATAGAGATTGCTCCCATTGCCATTGTAAATTACAGATCTCTTGAACACGGCAGCCTGTATTGACCGCAAACAAAGCCATCCGTTCTAAATGCGGCGGCAATTCTTGAAATAAGCGTTCCTGCTCCTCCCAATTAAGTGGGTAGGGTTTGCGTAAATCATGTTCGGGCAATAATTTAATCTTAGGCGCTTTAAATAGCCACGTTAAACCATGCTCATCAATCCATTCATTAGCAGCAAGATTAAGAAGTCGCCGAACCACTTTTAAACCATGATTAATGGTGCGTGTTTTAATTCCAGCCTCACGCCTTGCCTCAATAAATGCTTGCAGTGTACCCATGTGGATAACATCAAGTGTGATATCACCGATATAGGCAACCACTACTTTAAGCTTGCTTGCATATGATTGAATGCTGCGCATATGCTGGTTTTCCAGCAAAAACTTAGTTGCTGCTTCACGAAAAGTTCGTTTTGGTCGCACACCATACACAAGCGTTTGACGCAATGTTTCAATACGTCGTGCTAAGTACTTTTCCGCTTCTTCGAGGTCACTTGTGCCAGTGCTTTCGCAAAGGCGCTCTCCGAAGACCTTTTTGTCAATTTGCCAGAAACCTCTACGTTTGTAGAGTCCTGGTGTTCGTTTTCGTCCCATAATTGATACCTCTCAAGTTGAGCGGGACGACCACTACGGCTCTTATAATAATCTGCCCACGCCTCAATTTCCAGTCTGTCAAAGGCGATAGCCCGTTTACTAATCGGAATTTCCGTTAGGTGGGGTCTGACCAACTTATTAAACAGATGTCTGTCCATACCTAAGTAAGATGGCGCATCTCGCACACGGATATAACGCGGCAAAAAGCAATAAGAAGACGCGGGATCTTTTTTTGAAGACATTTTCTTTCCCTAAGTATAAAATTTTCAAGTAAAATCAGTGTGTTATTGATTTTCCACCTATTTTTTAGGTGTTAGAAGTGTTAGCCATTGTCCTATGATGTTGGTGGAGTAACATTTTTGACCTTCAGCATTTAGCCATGATCGAGTTGATAGCGAACCTTCGATATAGACATGACATCCTTTTCTTAAAAAATTGTTAGCTATCTCAGTCAGTCGCCCAAAAAAACAGATCTGATGCCATTGAGTGGACGTTTTTTGCTCACCTGTATCTTTATCTATGGACACTCTATTGGTTGCCACACTAATGAAAGTGCGCCTTTGCTTCTTTGCGCTATAGCTTGATTTTGGGTCGCAGCCTAAATGGCCCATGATCGTCACTTTGTTTATTTCATTGTACATTAATTATCCTATTTTTGTGTTTTTTAAGCATATCTCTAAAAATTAATATATCTATTTGTTTTTTTCACATTTCCTTAAGGTTTGCCATGTATATTGTTCGCTTAGTTAAGGGTTAGGTAATTTTTCCTCTTTTGTTATTTCCTCACTTTAAAGAAAAAACATTTCACAGGTGTTAAATATTTTCTCGGTAGGATCATAGAACAAATTCTTAACAGGCAATTTGTAGACAAAATAATAATTAATAAATGATAAGGAATTGTTAAAGCTGTCTTGCATGGAAGCCTAAAGAAATGGGATTTTCTATGGTCTGGAAGCATCGGGATGACATAGCATCCGATACCTTACTAAAAATTTGCAAAGATATTGGCAGAAAACGCCTTGCGAAAATGTTAGGCGTTACTCAGAGCTGTATATGCCAATGGATCAATGGGTATAGAAAAATCTCACTCGAATATGCTCTACAGATTGCAGAAATAACTGGTGATTCTTCTCACGTTAAAAAACTCTACTCAGGGCCAATTAAACTAAACAAAGCATTTACTGACAACAACGAGAATAATCCGCAAGAAGAATCAACGGACAAGGAGTACATCAAAATAGATATGATTCAACAAGCCCCCCAACTATTACAGTTACCAGCCGCATTATATGTGGTGCCTGAAATTACTAAAGATACGAGCTTTCCGGTAATTATCGACAAACATTATCATTTGTTGGCATTTCCAGAACGCTTGCAAGCATACAAAGCATTAGGAGATACCACCGTACCTGCCTTGCTTGTCGATGTTGAGCTGCATTTGAAAAACAAAACCCCCATCGAATTAATTGATAAACACTGTACGCTCAGCCAAAAATCAATAGCAGCACTGGTATTACAACATTTTTATGCTATTCCACCTGGGCGGCCATCTAAAAAAAGTAAAAAAACTTTAGGAAAATCCAATGAATTAAAGACGCACAAAATGTCTGAAATCATTCAATGTGTTGGCTTGAAAGATTATGAAAAACTAAAAAGCATTGTTCAAGTGATTAAGCTCGGTTGTAAGAAATTAATCGAACGCATGGATAAAGTTGATGGTAAAACATTACCATTCTCAACGATATGCGAAATTGCAAAACAACCGCATAACAAACAACGTGAATTAATCCAACTTGGTAAAGAAGCATTAAGAGATTGGCTTAAAAAAATAAAACCACCTAAGAAACGTCAAGTCACTGCAATCGAAGAAAAAGCACAACTTATTATTCCTATTGAAAGCAATCAAGCTAGTATACAGAGTGTTTGTCATGAACTTATAGAATTGAAGGCATCATTTTCTTGTATCAGGCGAGGATCGTCCTATATTTTAACCTTTAATAATAGTGTCGTTCCGGTGCCCCCACCTAACAGCCTAAATTTTCAAAAAAAATTGCCAAATTATGAAAGTTTATGATAGATTATTTGCGATCAAGTCAGGTTGCAGTAAAATTGACTGGGTAAGGGTAGA
>JAZGGN010000013.1:0-2779 GCA_036480475.1 Gammaproteobacteria bacterium | reverse complement strand
CCTGAAAAAGTAGTGATTGAATCTCCTCCTCCTGCCAGCACAGAAAAGTCTGGTAAAAAGGCAAGAAAGAAAACAAAACAAGTAGGGCGTCACAGCAAAACACTGAAACGTAGTAAAGTAGCACTTGCTAGAGATGTTAAAGTCGCTGAAGCTGCATTGAAGAAACATGTCTTTGAAAAGCCGACTGCGCCGGTTGTACGTGAAATTGCATTACCAGAGACATTAACCGTGGCTGAATTAGCCAAGAAAATGTCTATTAAGGCGGCTGCAGTGATTAAAGTAATGATTAACCTGGGTGTGATGGCGACAATTAACCAAGTTATCGATCGAGATACGGCGGCGCTGGTTGTCGAAGAAATGGGTCATATCGTATTAGAAGCCAAAGATATTGAAGAAACCCTACAGGAAGCACATACTGATGGCGAAATTGTTGCGCGTGCGCCGATTGTAACCATTATGGGACATGTCGATCATGGTAAAACCTCTTTGCTGGATACAATACGTACGAGCAGAGTTGCGCCTGGTGAGAGCGGTGGCATCACTCAGCATATTGGTGCTTATCATGTTGATAATGAAAAAGGTGGCATTACATTTATTGACACGCCAGGGCATGCGGCATTTACTGCTATGCGTGCCCGCGGTGCTAAAGTAACGGATATTGTTATTTTAATTGTCGCCGCTGACGATGGTGTAAAGCCACAAACGATTGAAGCGATCAAGCATGCTAAAGCGGCGAATGCTCCGATAATTGTTGCCATTAATAAAATTGATAAATCAGGTGCTGATGCTGAAAAAGTTAAAACTGAATTAGCAAATTATGAAGTGATCCCTGAAGCTTGGGGGGGTGAAAGTATGTTTGCGAATATTTCTGCAAAAACCGGTGAGGGTATTGATGGTTTACTGGAAACTATTTTATTGCAGGCAGAAATATTGGAATTAAAAGCCATGCGTAATGTGCCAGCTAAAGGTGTTGTGATTGAATCTCGCTTAGATAAAGGTCGTGGTCCAGTGGCGACTGTGCTGATACAGAACGGAGATTTACATAAAGGCGACATCATGTTAGTGGGTTTACAGTATGGGCGTGTTAGAGCATTGCTTAATGATCAAGGTAAAGAAATTTCTATGGCCGGTGCAGCGATACCTGTAGAAGTGTTGGGCTTATCTGGGGTGGCCAGTGCTGGTGATGAAGCGATTGTGGTCGCTGATGAGCGTAAAGCGCGAGAAATTGCTTTATTCCGCCAAGGGAAATACCGCGATGTTACTTTAGCCAAGCGGCAAAAAGCGTCACTCGAAGGTGCGTTTGCTAGCCTTGAGGAAGGCAAAGTGAATAGCCTTCATATTTTATTAAAGGCTGATGTACAAGGTTCCGTTGAGGCGTTGACAGACGCATTAATCAAATTATCGACGGATGAAGTGAAAGTCAATATTGTTGCTGGCAGTGTGGGTGGTATTACCGAATCCGATGTTAATTTGGCGATTGCCTCTGATGCAATGATTATCGGCTTTAATGTGCGTGCTGACAAAAGTGCAAAAAAACTTGTGGAACAGGAAAGTGTTAACCTTTATTATTTCAGTGTGATTTATGATATTGTCGATCAAGTCAAACAAGCGATGGAAGGCTTATTAGCGCCAGAATTTAAAGAAGAAATTGTCGGTATTGCTGAAGTGCGTGAAGTATTTCGTTCGCCAAAACTCGGTGCTATTGCTGGCTGTATGGTCACCGAAGGTGCGATTAAGCGCAATAATCCGATCCGAGTGTTGCGTGAAAACGTTGTGATTTATGAGGGTTCGCTTGAGTCGTTACGTCGATTTAAGGAAGATGTTACTGAAGTACGCCAGGGTATAGAATGTGGTATTGGTGTGAAAAATTATAATGATGTTAAAGCTGGAGATTCGATCGAAGTTTATGAAGTGGTGACAGTGGCGGCGACGCTTGAGCAAAAGCAGTGAAACCATACGGCCGTACTGAGCGTATTGCGCATTCGATCGAGCGCGAGCTTGCTCAGCTAATTCAACAGGAAATTGATGATCCACGTTTTCCGACTTTAGTGACCATTTCTGAAGTAGTGGTTTCTGCTAATTTTTCTCATGCCAGAGTCTATGTGACGGTGCTTGATGATGAAAATCAAATTCCGATCATGCTTGAAATTTTAAATAAAGCGGCACGCTATTTGCGCACCTGTCTTGCCAAGCGTCTTAAATTGCGTACAACACCCCAATTGCGTTTTGTGTATGATGCTACACTTGCTCGTGCCAATCGCTTGACGACGTTGATTGATAATGTCGCACCTGAAGAAGATGGACAAGACGAACAAGACTTAGAAAATTTACAAGAGTAATACCGTGGAAGTGGCGAAAAAAAATATCAATGGGGTATTAATTTTAGATAAGCCTGTCGGGATGTCATCCAATGCAGTCTTACAAAAAGTAAAACGTTTATTTAACGCGCGCAAAGCAGGCCACACAGGTAGTCTCGATCCTTTAGCTAGTGGTGTTTTACCGATCTGTTTTGGTGAAGCGACAAAGCTATCTCAATTTTTACTCAATGCAGATAAACACTATCAAGTACAAGCGCAGCTCGGTGTTAAGACGAACACGGCGGATGCTGAAGGTGAAGTGGTTTCTACCCGTCCGGTCGGCAATCTAAATAATGCGCAGTTGGAAAAAGTTCTCGATCATTTTCGTGGTGACATCGAGCAAATACCACCAATGTATTCGGCCATCAAACATCAAGGCCAACCACTCTATAAGTTAGCTCGTAAAGGCATCGAAGTTGAGC
>JAZGGN010000012.1:0-7649 GCA_036480475.1 Gammaproteobacteria bacterium | reverse complement strand
GCCTTGGACTTCACAAGGATAAATAATCACGGCAATGGCTGGGAAGCGGCGCTTAAGTGTGGTCAAAATATCACGGATCACCGCACCCGTTGGCGAAGTGATCACACCGATGGTTTGTGGTAATGTTGGTAGGGCTTGTTTATGTTTTGGATCAAACAAGCCTTCTTTTGCTAAGTTTTGTTTTAATAGATCATAAGCGCGCCGTAATGCACCATCGCCCGCGGGTTCACAATAGTCAATCAATAGTTGAAAGTCACCTCGGGTTTGATAGAGACTAACTTTGGCACGTACTAAGACTTGATCGCCGGCGGCAATTGGATATTGCAATTGTGCCGCTTGGCTGCGAAACATCGCACAACGAATTTGCGCTTGTTCATCTTTGAGCGTGAAATATAAATGGCCAGAGGCAGGCTTAGCCAAATTAGACACTTCTCCTTCGACCCAAATGTTAGGGAAGCGAGTCTCTAGTAACAAGCGGCTTTCTTGGTTTAGTTGCGACACACTGTAAATGGTGCGTTTGTTATCTATAGTGAAAGTCATTACGCTTCAGGACTCTTCAGATCAGGTCTCCGTCGACGGTTACTGATTTTACTGATAAGCAGTGCAATAATAAGCAATAGAAACATTAAGCCCACGGCGGGTTTACCACCGACATAGACCCAGGGGGTCGCTCCTGTCATGGCTTGCACTTCCCCAGTTAATACCCCGCTGGTAAATTGCGGTAATTGTGCGATGACTTTTCCTTGTGGAGAAATGATCGCAGTAATACCATCATTGGTGCTGAACAATTGATAGCGGCCACTTTGTAGTGAGCGGAATTGGGCGATCTGTAAATGTTGTTCTGGTGCCAGTGAATCACCAAACCAGGCATCATTGCTGACGGTGATTAATAATTCTGCTTGTGGCAATAAGCTATGCATCGCGCCGCTATAGGCAATTTCATAGCAGATAAAAGCGCCAATAGAGATATTAGCTGCTGAGATTTCGACTTGTTTGGCAGATCCGCGAATAAAATCTGACATTGGTAAATCAAAGAAGTTAATGAGTCCTCGCAATACTTTATCAAAAGGAACATATTCGCCAAAGGGAACCAAATAGCGTTTGTCATAGCGACCTTGATCTTGTCCGAGAGCGAGCACTGAATTGTAATACTGATCGCTATCTTCAGCTTTGATCGGCAGGCCGGTAATAAATACAGCACCGTTTTCTTTCGCCTTCTCGTCGAGCAGATCAACAAAGCTCTGTGCTGCATGTAATGGGAGTGGGATCGCAGCTTCTGGCCAAACGATAATTTGACTGTTCCAATGAGGCTGCGTTAATTTCGCATACTTCTCTAAGGTCGTATCAATATAGTCTTGTGACCACTTGAGTTGTTGTGGGATATTACCTTGTACCAGACTGACTTGAATGGGCTGACCTTTTGTTTGTGTCCACTGCACTAAATTCAGTGGTGTGGGAATGGCATGCAAAACAATAAAAACAAGTAGGTAAGTATAGGCTTGTTTCTGCTTTCTATAAAAGCTACGAATAAAGCAGACGATCAAAGCGCTGCTGAAGGTCACGATAAACGATATCCCGAAAGCACCGAATAAGGGTGCCAGACTTTGCAAGTGAGAATCGGTTTGACTATAGCCCAATAGCAGCCAGGGGAAGCCAGTGAATAACCAAGTGCGGATCCATTCAAATAAAACCCAAGAAGCAGGAAAGGCAAGTAATAATTTAGCGGTGCTGTCTTGTGGGAATAGACGCTTGAGTAGCCAGCCTTGGCAGGCAGGATAAAGGGAGAGTGCGGCAATAAATAATAATGTGATCAGAAAGGCCAAAGGTGGTGCGGTGTTGCCATAAAC
This sequence comes from Gammaproteobacteria bacterium, assembly GCA_036480475.1. Taxonomy (GTDB): domain Bacteria; phylum Pseudomonadota; class Gammaproteobacteria; order JAZGGN01; family JAZGGN01; genus JAZGGN01. Next base: position 5,802 of record JAZGGN010000012.1, on the reverse strand, counting down.
ATGAATACTGATGAATACCCATGACACGCCTCCGCCGAACATGCCTATGCCAAAAAGCCAGCCACGCCAAAATGCGCGCTTCGCCGAGACATTTAACCAGCAAAATAACAGCACTGCTGGCGAGATAATGGCGATCAAGAACCATTCGAATGGTGCAAAAGCAGTCACTGTCAGTAGTCCAGCCAGCAAAGCCAGCAGATCGATGAGATAAGGTTTGGTGAGCCATTTTTTCATTATTTTTTATTGTTTTTGTTGGTCAAAATTATTTTAAAAAAATCAATTAATATTAATTATGAATTATTAATACACTGAATTTCCATCAGCCCCGCCATGAGGTTAACTGTTTTTTCCCAGGATCATCACATCAAAGGTAATTATAGTTTATTTAAGTCGAAGATTTGATACCAGAAGAGCGGATTTGGAAATTTATCTCAAAAAAACGGGCAAGCTGATCTATCTTGCTTGATTTAGCTGAGCAGATGCGTCGACACCTCAGAGGCAGGTGACCTGAAATGGATCAAACAAGAATAATTTGATTGTTTTATCGACAAATCTTGATCTAAAAGACTTATTGAGGATAAAATTACCTTAAGTAACGCTGAGCAAATGAGGAGGCAATGTATGAATAAGGAACAGGATAGAGGCGCTAGCGGACGAACTAGTAAACTTAGCACCATCGGTGCTAGAGGTGCGGTATGAGTGGTGACGAATTTTCCAATGACTCCGCCAGCGAGGTTGCTTCCACCTTCAAAGACGAAGGTGTTCGGTTGCAGGCAGAAGTTGAGCGGCTCTTTGGTGAGGATGCTTGGGATGAAATGGCGCCGCTCATGATGGAGTATAATAGTGATGCACTTCTTAGACAGCTAGAAGAATTGTCGTGTGTGAAGCTAAGCGAAGCTAACTTTACTGAGGAGGCACAGACGTTGTAAATCTATGGGCAGTGATCGCGCGCGGCAAAGACTCAGAGAGGACCAGCGTTCCAGGAGAGGGAGCTCTTCGAACGACAACGCTTCTGATTCAGAAGGTCTTAATACTAGTGGTCGTTCATCGATTTCCTTTACTGAGACTTCTGAAGACTTATTGCAGCAGAGGGGAGAGGAGATGCGGCTGGCTCGGCTGAAGAGGGAGGATTGGTTAACACGAACCCGTGCCAGGAGGTACTTTGGTGAGAACGGCGGTTTAATACTTGAATTTATAAACGATAGTAGCGATGAGTTTTATCAAAAGCGAAGAAACATTCTAAGGCAACGCCTCTCAGAGTTTCATGAGCGAAGCAAAATTCTAAGTCAACGCCCCTCAGAGTTTCATGAAAGTGATGATGGACGTAAGACTCGACAGGATACACGTGACCTAGTGAGTGAAATGTCCTCTGAGCTAGAAGTAAGCCGAAGGTCTCCTGAGCTAGAAGTGAGCGGGAGGTCTTCTGATCTAGAAAGGTGCAAGTTCACGTTTTCTGTTCTGTTGATTTTGAAAGATATAGGAAGCAGGAATATTGAGCAGGGATTAGACACGAATTTTGCTTTATACTCGCCGGTACTTGCCGGCTTTCTCCGCGAAATTCACACTCTCTCTGTTAAAGGAGAAGGATTTTTCGCTCCCTTCTTCGACTACTTTAAACGAAAAAGATCAGAAAATATGTCAAGGATCTTACAACAAACTCTTAAAAAAAATCACGACGATGGGGGGACAGACACGACGATTGATGATGCAATTCGGAGCAGAGAAGAGGCCGAGAAGCAGAAGGCGTTTTGGCACGGGCGGTCTACTAAGCCAGAAAACATATTTCAGGTGGGTCGTTGTTTTCTCAATCGTGCTGAAGAGTATGGTGACTGTTGCCATGTAGACAGCGACGACCCCCTGGAGAGAGCCCAACCAGCCGCCCCCATTAGTCTTAGGTGAGTCTGCCCCTCCCAGTAGGAGGGGGCGCTATTTTTTGTTACGTATCTAATCAAATTGTTTTTATATTTCAATTCGTCAGCATATATTTGGAGCTGTTTTCGAATTGTCTCTCCCAAACCGCTCCTAAGTCCGTATGCCGACACCTTTGCGCAATAGATAAATATTGCCAGCAAATAATAGGATGATGAAGAGAGCTAATAAGATGAAACTATTGCTTAGGCTGACGTCGGAGATCCCAAGGATCCCATAACGGAATGTATTGACGATATATAAAATGGGATTGAAACTGGAGGCAGTGCGCCAAAATTCGGGCAATAGGCTGACTGAGTAAAATACACCGCCGAGGTAAGTTAAGGGCGTGAGTACAAACGTTGGAATGATGCTGATATCATCAAATGAGCGTGCAAATAAGCTGTTCATGACACCAGCGAGGGAAAACAATATTGACGCGAGCAACACCGTTGAAATGATGGCAAAGGCGTTATAAACAGGTAGTTGAGTGAAAAATAAAGCAATGATCGTCACGCCAGTACCGACGACAATGCCACGCATTACCCCGCCGCTGACATAGCCGAGCAAGAATAGCCAATTGGGGATCGGCGCGATTAAGACTTCTTCAATATTTTTTTGTAAACGGGCAAGATATAAAGTGCTGGAAGTGTGTGCATAGGCATTGTTAATGACCGCCATCATAATTAATCCCGGCGCGATATAAGCAGTATAACTAAAGCCTTGCATTTCACCGATCCGTGGGCCAATTAAGCTGCCAAAAATTATGAAATATAAAGCCATCGAAATGGCTGGCGCAAAAATGGTGACTTGCCACATTCTGATAAGACGAGTAAATTCTCTGTTGATCATCGTTGCATAGGCTGTGCCATAGCTTTTAAAATTAAGCATCGGAAATTTCCTCACCTTTTTTCAGCATGCCTAAAAAGTAAGTTTCCAGGCGATTGGCTTTATTTTTCATGCTTAAAATATTAATATTTTGTGCACTCAAGGCTGCTAGTAACTCATTTATGGTTTGATCTTTGTGAATTTCAATTTCTAAAGTGGTTGCGTCAACTAAACAACTTTTAAATGCTTTAAGTTCTGGTGCGGAAGATAACGGTTTTTCTAAGTAAAGCACAAATTTTTCGTGCGTTAATTGATCCAATAATTCGCGCATCGAGGTATGGGTGACGATGGCACCACGATCAATGATGGCGATGTTGCGACACAGATTTTCGGCTTCTTCAAAATAATGTGTGGTCAAAATAACAGTGGTGCCCTTACTGTTAATGTCACGTAAAAAATCCCACATGCTGTGGCGGATCTCGATATCCACGCCGGCAGTTGGTTCATCGAGAATGAGTAGTTTGGGTTCATGTACCAAGGCGCGCGCTATCATTAAGCGTCGCTTCATGCCACCGGAAAGTTCGCGCACAGCGTTGTCGCGTTTATCCCACAAATCTAGTTTTTTTAAGTAATATTCTGCTTGCTGGCGTGCGGTCTTACGACGTAAGCCATAGTAACCCGCTTGGTTCATCACAATGTTGAAGCAATTCTCAAAAATGCTGAAATTAAATTCCTGTGGTACGATGCCAACACAAGCTTTGGCTTGTTCAAACTCATGATCGATGTCATGGCCAAATAGTTTAACCGTTCCGCTGGTTTTAGTGACTAATGAAGTTATAATGCCAATCGTAGTTGATTTGCCAGCACCATTGGCGCCCAGCAGTGCGAAGAAATCGCCCTGATTGACATCCAAGCTGATCCCGTTTAATGCGCTGAGGCCATTTTTGTAAATTTTATATAAAGATTGAATAGAGAGTGCTTTCATAATGGTTATAACTGTTCACCCATTTACTAGTATCCGTCATTACTCGGTCATCCCGAGTTAACACGTCGGGACAGGCCCGGGTAATGACGAGCTTTACCCGTAACTCTAACATGGTATGCTTACCACTGTTAGATTTAGATTAATTGAATATCATGACTAGTAATCCACCAAAAGTAAATATTTTTATCCCCGGCCAGCAAAGTATCACGTTGCAGGGCGTGGTGGGCACTTTGGAAGGCATGGTTTTGTGTCCTAAGGTGTATCAAACCTCGACTATCGCAGTGGTTTGTCACCCGCACTCATTGCATGGTGGCAGCATGAACAATAAAGTGGTGACGACAATAGCACGCACTTTCCGTGATTTGGGGGTTTGTAGCTTGCGTTTTAATTTTCGTGGTGTTGGTCATAGCGTTGGTGAGTATGCTGAGGGGGTGGGGGAAAGTGAAGATCTAGATCAAATTTTGCAATGGATCCAGCAACAGTATCCCGGCATTAAAATAATTTTAGCGGGCTTTTCTTTTGGTGCCTATGTGACTTACCGCATTGCGCACAAATGGCCATTGGTATTATTAATTAGTGTTGCGCTCACGGTAAATCGTTTTGATTTTAATAGCGTACCGCAGCCGACGTGTCCCTGGCTTATATTGCAAGGGGAACAAGATGATATTGTGCCATCACAAGTTGTTTATAACTGGATTGAAAAGTTAAACACTAAACCTACGCTGATCCGCTTTGCAGACGCGGACCATTTTTTCCATGGCCAATTAGTTGAGTTACGTACTGAATTGCAAAGCCAGATAAAATCTATCTTATGAGCACACCGCAACAACTTTACCAACGTGATTTAGACGCAAATAAAATCATTGCAGATGAAGTGCAAATACAAGCGCTGGCACATTTACAAAAATTATATGAGGTTTTGTTAAAGGTGCCGCCTGAAGTTAATAATTGGCGCACTTGGTTGTCAAGTGCTTTAAAAAAGGATCGGCGTAAATTTAGCAAAGGGTTATACCTATGGGGTGGCGTTGGGATTGGTAAAACTTATTTAATGGATATCTTCTTCAGTGCCTTACCTTTTAAAACTAAGCTGCGCTTGCATTTTCATCGCTTTATGCAACAAGTGCATGCAGAGTTAAGTCGTTTACAAGGCCATGCTGATCCATTGAAAATCATTGCTCGTCATTTTTCTATGCGTGCACGTGTTTTATGTATCGATGAATTTATGGTACATGATATTGCTGATGCGATGATTCTGGCTGGTTTGTTCGAGGCGTTATTTGAGTGTGGGATCTGTTTAGTAACAACTTCTAATCAGCCTCCAGATGATTTATATGAAAATGGTTTACAACGGCAGCGTTTTTTGCCAGCCATTGAATTATTGAAGAAAAATATGCGGATACATCGTATGCCCTGTTTGCAGGATTATCGTTTGCGCGCATTAACGCAGCTTGGTGCCTATTTTACGCCATTGAACACTGCATCACAGCAAGCGATGCGTCAATGTTTTGAAGTCTATGCCCATCATTCAGGACGTGATGATGAAATTCTTATTATTGCGCAAAGGCCAATTAAGACCATATGTTTAGCCAAACAGGTGGTATGGTTCGACTTTAAGCAACTATGCCAACCGCCGCGAAGCCAAATGGATTATTTAGCAATTGCCGAGCGTTTTAAAGTGGTGCTTGTTAGTAATGTCCCGCAGATCAAAGCCCAAGAAGCGGATAAGATCACTTATTTGATTAATTTAGTGGATATTTTTTATGATCAAGGGGTACACTTGATCTTATCAGCACAAGTAACAGCGAGCGCTTTGTATTTACAAGGGAGTGAACGTGCATCATTTCAGCGAACCTTGAGTCGTTTGCATGAAATGCAGTCGCAAGATTATTTGAAGCGAATTTCAACTTTAATCTGGGAAAGGCAGTAGGGCTTTACTGCTTTTCCCAGATTAAACCATTAGTGAGATATAAATATGACAGCGAATCATAGTGATCAAAATGTCAAACAGGAATTTTCAAAGTTACAGGAAGAAATGAATGATTTTATGCAAAAATTGCTGGATCCTGAAAATACGCACAGGC
>JAZGGN010000011.1:0-8595 GCA_036480475.1 Gammaproteobacteria bacterium | reverse complement strand
GAAAAATCCTCGAATTACCCCGAGTAGTCCTGCGGTTTTTCTCAATCGTAACAATTCAATCTGACATAAATTTGAAAGCAAAAACCGGAAGTTATTTCGTGTCCGTTCCTTAAGTGGTTCATAGCCTCATTTATCATAAAATGATTCTGGAATATGACTGACCAGTTCAATCACATGCGGAATATCATCCACCGTAATCCCTTGCCAAAAAATATGCCAAATTCCAATATGATGAAAGCCACTGCACGATCGTAAATAAAATTGATTGAAGGGGTTGTCCTTGCGTGAACGCCATATTAAGGTTGGATACTGTTGGATCACCATCGTCCATAACTTTTTGCCAATGCCTTGGCTTTGAAGATCAGGATGGATCGCAAATTTATCAAGATAGTGATAGGTGGATAGTGCTTTTATAATGGCAACCGCAGTAAAATCCGGATCAGCCAAAACGGCAGTAAAAGGCGAAGAAAAATAATCATCGCTGACTTTCCTAGAAAAGGTCGCTTCTAAGGTTTGTTTAATTTGTAACTGCTGTGGTACGGTTAATGAAGTCAGCAAAAGAAAATTTTCATTATTTTTCATATCATGCCCCTTTTGAGTCATGTATACTCATCATTGTTAAGTTTTGCCACAAACTCTAACGATGGTGAGTATAATGAACCAGCACAAACGCGGTGAAATATTTGAGCGTTTACAGCAACAAAATCCTGAACCCAGCACAGAATTGAATTATAACACGACCTTTGAGCTATTAATCGCCGTCATTTTATCCGCACAAGCAACTGATGTCAGTGTCAATAAAGCCACTGATAAGTTATTTGCCACCGCCCATACGCCAACACAAATACAAGCACTGGGCGAAGAAGGCTTAAAAACTTATATTAAATCGATTGGTTTATATAATAGCAAAGCCAAAAATATTATTAAAACCTGCCAAATATTGACTGAAAAATATAACGATACGGTCCCACAAACACGAGAAGCCCTAGAAACACTACCCGGCGTTGGCCGTAAAACAGCCAATGTCGTGTTAAACACCGCCTTTGGCCATGAAACCATGGGTGTCGATACGCATATATTCCGTGTGAGCAATCGCACTAAAATCGCAACAGGCAAAACCCCTTTAGAAGTCGAACACAAATTATTAAAAACTGTACCCAAACCCTTTTTACGTCATGCGCATCACTGGTTAATCTTGCATGGACGCTATGTCTGCCTAGCCCGTAAACCGCGCTGTAAAGATTGTCTCATTGCTGATTTGTGTGAATATGAACATAAAATATTACCCGGTTCGGATAAAAAGCAAGTTTAAGCAAGCCAGAATTCCAAGATTGAGGCGAAAATATTAGGCTTCTGGTGACGCTTAAACTTAGTAATAAGCGGCCATTACAAAAGTAACGACAGTCGCTGAATTCCCAAATCTGGCAACGCTGGTGTCTACACCATTGAGTATAGGACCGCTGGCAGTGGTGCCCGCAGAATAGGTCATATCGCGCCGAACTTCAAGCATTTGCACGGTATTACGCCATAATGATATATTGAATGTTGCTGCAAAACGATAGCGTGGTATCCCTATCGCTAAAGCTTGGCTACTCCCAGAAAAATCGAGCGCTATCGCAGAAGGCCTGTTGGCGAGATCAAAAAAGTAAGCCGCCTGAGTATCCCAAGCTTGTGGCTGTGCCCCTCTGCCATTAAAAGACATGTCTTGTGGCGCAAATGCGCGTGTACTTCCCACCCACTCAGCAAAAAAACCAAAATCACCAATATTCAAACGACCATAAGCATTCAGTGCCGGCACGTCATGGGCTAATCTTTCGGTTGTGATATTGGTACCAAATCCTGCCGCGCGTTGCATAAAAACTGAATCAGCAATATTAGAAATAGCACCCACACCAACTTCAGCGCTGAAGTCTCCCCCTTGCTCAAAAACATAAGCCACCGTACCACCGATAATGCCATTCGACCCAGGTGAACGGGTATCACTTTCAAACCCAAAAACCATACCGTAAAAACCACCATCACCCGGTTGCTCATAACCCAGTGAAACTATCCGTGCTTTAGTGCGCGCCATAACCCGTGTTGGTGCTGGATTAATAAAATAATTTATATACCGCCCAAAGGGCACAAATGTTTGGCCGATGGTGAAAAAGAAAGGAAATTCATTTAAATTACCAATAGTAAGAAAGCCAATTTCCATAAAGAGGTTAGAATTATCAACAATGCTGGCTGGCGCACTGATACTCAAAAGATCCTGTGGTGGTCGCAAATCAAGCAAAATCGAAACTAAACCCGTTACCCAAGGATTGAGTGCTGCCGTAATATCCACCTCCAACTCGCTGAACTCAACGCGCGCTGTGGTCGTGCGATTATCAGGATTAATAATAGAAGCCGTGATTTCTAAATCCCCACTGATTTCAACAAAAGAACGATCTGGTCTTCCAATATCATTGAGGATTAGAAAGTCTTCGATCGCCTGACGTTGCTGCAGTACGTTCATGTCTAAACGTGTTTTGGGGAAGTTGGTGATCAGATGTGAACCATCAAATGGGGTGCGGATCCCACTGAACGGAGAAGTAATCACCGGCATACCACCAACATAAGCTAATATACGAGCAACCTCTGGATCGATTTCTTCCAAGTGCACCGAACCATCTGAGTGTACAACAGTTTTGCGGGCTTCTCCTGAGTCTTCTTGTGCTCCGCCACCAACGTGCCTGTGCTCCCCTTGCTGTTTTAAGCTCGCTAATTCAGCCTTTAATTTTTCTATCTCTGCATTGATCTGTGCCTGGTATGCTTCGGCCTCTTGCGCTATCGCGCGCGAGGATAGCGTTATCAACAATACGAAGATAAGGATTAACAGCTGTAACTGCTGCCTTGGAGTATAAATAAAAGACATTCTCATGATTATATGTTTTTTTAAACTAGAAAAATCGACCATCAGACGATGACTGCAACAGGTTGCCTTTTATAAACAGGCATTATACCCGTGATCTTTCGAAGAGGGTATTTTGGCATCCCATCTTGGAGGCATCTTTGAACAAAAACACGGAAAATCACTTGTCATTTAGAAATACTAAAATCCGCGTGACTTTCCGTGTTTTTGTCCAAATCTACCCTCAATCTGGACGCCAAAAAACTAAACTTCAGAGCACTTAGTAAATTTTACTTAGGTGCCCTCTTTGAAAGATCACGGGTATAGAACCGTAACGAAGCTATCAAATTCAGGCTGAATAAATACACCCGTTATCCGTCAAAGATGGCATTTTAGCATCCCACCTTAGGCGCATCTTTGGACAAAAACAATAAAAATCACTTGTCATTTAGTACACTAAAATTCGCGTGATTTTTATTGTTTTTGTCCAAATCTACCCCCTAATCTGGGCGCTAAAAAGCTAAACTCCAGGGCTATTGGTAAACTTTACTTAAGTGCCCTCTTTGACGGATAGCGGGTATAAACAACTCGTTTAACCTAAGAAAAAGTCTGGACTTTGTACTTGCTTATCCAGATCTAAGCTTAGTTATGTTATTTAATCACAACCCTGATGTCAAACAAAAACAGGGTTACGTCACAATGGGTGGATAGAAAAAGAATGACCCCATTGCTTTAGAAACAATGGGGTCAGAAAGAAGAGAAAAGTGAGTTATGCTAGACAGCAGCTTGCCACTTCACTCCGAACGCTAGGCCATGGTAACCAAAGTTACTAAGTTGACCTGGATCGATAGCAGATGCCAGAGGATTACGAACCACTTGATAATATCCTGTCCACTGATAAGCAATATCAGCAGTTAAGATGCCATCATAAGCAGTTTCATAAGTCCAGCGGAAACCCCCTTTAAGCTTGCCAGCAGGGACTACCGTACGGTCTGAGAAGGACGAGTATTTTCCACCCAATACAATGGCGTCAAAAGCGCCTGCCGCAGTTTGCTGCTGCTGAGCAGATTGGGTTTCTAATTCCACTGTGCCAGCCAGTAAAGAAGCTTGTCCTTTACCGACTAAGCTCAAGTTCCAGAAGTTCAGATCGTACTCGGCATCAACACCGGCAACAAGACCGATACCGTTGAACTTACTTTTCTCAGAGGATAACGCATAGAGTGTATTACTGAATATGAGCGGATCAGCTTCACCAGACAAGTGTGTCAACCCAAAGAGATCCAAACCGATATCGACGCGTGCATATTGCACACCCACATACGGATTAATGGTTAACTTCGGACCATAAAGCACAACTTGACCAAGCACAATGTTGACTTCATCATGCTCTTCACGACCTTGAGCAAAGACGCCGAAATTATCAAACGTCTGCCCTGCTGGTGCAGTAAGGCCTAAGTTAGCAAGCACCGCCGAAACCGGAGAGTTAATGAGTCCGCCACTCGAAGTTGCGCCCAATACAGGCCCAACAAACGTACCATTACCTGTCACTTGCCGACCGGTGTTTCGTTGAAAAAGATGCGTCCAATCCAGACGTGCGAATCTTCCCGTATCCCAAGTGTATGCACCTTCCAAGTATAGACCCGAAGTATTCCAGCCTGGTTTAATGCTTGGGAACCGAGCTGTAATTAGAGGCGCCGTCAGCGGCGGCGCAACCAGAAGCGAATCAACGTTCGGAGCACCCGCAAAATGCGAATTATCATTGGTTGTTTGAACCCAAAGATATTCTGCCCCAAATGACCAACCCTCATAAACGCAGGGTAATTGAACGTCTGGATTGCAAGTCAATGGTTCTGGTTCGTATGCGGCAGCATTTGCCACTCCGACCATTCCCAAAGCGACTAATGCAGCAGCCGTTTTTTTTAAGTTAAGTTCCATATTGTACCTCTCCCAATTTTTTTTAATTAATAGATATCCATTAACTAACTCAGACAATTTATGGGTTAAACTATCCTTGTTAGGCAAGTACTCATACCTCCCGCATCACGACATTTAAGTTACTGATGCAAAAGACATAAATACAACACGCTTGGTGATTATCTAATTAGATTTTACTTAAGTCAATAGTTTTTATACCCGTTTTTTTGTTTTTTATTAAAAATTTAAAGTGCTTATGGTTTGTGATTTTACAAAATGTTTACAAATCAATTTTATTTTTTATCTTCTAATCGGACAGTGATAAACACGCCTTGCATAATCACCCTATTTTACTGTGTTGAACAATACAGTAATAGGTAAATACAAGACGATTCATCACGTTTTTATTTTTCTTAAAAAAGTACTCGCAACAAAATCATCGCACCCATTGCAGTATTTTTCCCAAAAATTAAATTAGCTAGGACAGGACCGGATAATGATGTGCTTGTGTGACTGCCCTACTATACCCATTACCCATCAAAGAGGATCATTTTAGCATCCCATTACTTACTTTCTATTTGAGTGATAAAACCTGACTATGATGAGTATCCCCTAGCATCCAAGGCAAACACTGAATGATAATTAAGACGATGGTTCATACTTTGCTGTTTGTCTTCACTGTGGTGTGCAATTACAAAATTTAAAATTTAAAATTTATGGCTTGTGATTTTACAAAATGGGTATAAATCAATTTTATTTTTTATCTTCTAGTCGAATAATGATAAACTACCCTAGAAAGAGTTGTTGACTGCCAATAAGCGTCACTGGATCTGTTTCTAGAATAAACCAACGAATAGAAGAAAATGATGAATTCACTCACACTTCCCTACGCAGATGATTGTCACCTTCATCTAAGAGAAGGTCACGCATTAGATAGAACGGTTGCTGATGCCACAACATATTGTGCCCGCGCTATCGTTATGCCTAATTTGATCACACCAGTTACAACGGTAAAGCAAGCACTGCACTATCGTCAGGCCATTCTCACGGCTTGCCCAAAAGAAGTCCGCTGGCAACCACTAATGACACTTTATCTGACAGATGATCTGCCCGTCGATACGATTGCGCAAGCTGGTCAATGCGAACATATCTTTGCTGCTAAACTATATCCAGCAGCAAGCACAACGCATTCTCAAGCGGGGGTTACGTCAATAAAGGCACTTTATCCTATTTTTAGTGCCATGCAGGATATTGATCTGCCCTTGTTGATCCATGGTGAGGTAACGACCTTAGAAACCGATATTTTTGCCCGCGAAAAGCAATTTATTGATAAAGAATTAGTTCCCTTAATTAAGGATTTTCCAAAATTACGTATTGTGCTGGAACATGTTTCAACGCAATATGCCGTAGAGTTCATCCTCGCTAGTCCAGCAAACATTGCTGCAACCATTACTGCACATCACTTACTGCTTAATCGTAATGACTTATTGGTCGGCGGCATTAAGCCGCATCATTATTGCCTGCCCATATTGAAAAAACGCAGTGATCAAATTGCTTTGATCACTGCGGCAACGGGTGGCAGTGGCAAATTCTTTTTAGGATCTGACAGTGCCCCCCACATACAACACAGCAAAGAAAGTGCTTGTGGTTGTGCCGGTATTTATACCGCACATGCTGCGCTGTCGTTTTATGCTGAAGTTTTTGAGCAAGCGGATGCGTTATCACAGCTCCCTGGCTTTGCCAGTCAATTTGGCGCTGATTTTTATCATTTACCACGCAATCAGAAAACATTGACCTTAGTTAAAAAATCACAGAAGATCCCTGACTCGCTCGATTTTTCCGGTGATAAACTTATCCCCTTACGCGCAGGGGGTAACGTATCCTGGTCAATATTAAAAGATGATGCATCATAATGAATAGTGGATCTACTGCCATACACAATCGTTTTCGTGGATTTCTACCCGTGGTTGTCGATGTTGAAACGGGGGGGCTTAACCCCAACAACGATGCCTTACTAGAAATCGCAATTGTTTTACTGGAAATGGATGAGGCAGGCTTGCTCCACTGCGGTAAAACGCACGCCTGTCATGTTAAACCGTTTGCGGGTGCAAATTTAGATCCAGCAGCACTGAAACTCAATAAAATTGATCCTGGCCATCCTTTTCGCTTTGCCGTAGAGGAAAAAATAGCATTAACTGAAATATTTCAGCCCGTCCAACAAGCCGTCGAATCAAGTCACTGCCAACGAGCCGTATTGGTTGGGCATAACGCCTGGTTCGATTTACTATTTATAAAGGCAGCAGTACAGCGCTGTAAAATTGACAACAATCCCTTCCATAGTTTCACAACGTTTGATACCGCCACATTAGCGGCCGTTTTTTATGGCCAGACTGTCTTGGCTAAAGCCGTCAGAGCAGCAAAATTGAAATTCAACAGAGATGAAGCCCACTCCGCAATTTATGATGCAGAGTGTACGGCCAAGTTGTTTTGTAAAATGGTGAACCAGTGGCAAACGAGTACTACGTCTTCTAGTTTTGGTTGCTGATCCTGCTATACCCGTGATCTTTCAAAGAGGGCACTTAAGTAAAATTTACTAAGTACTCTGAAGTTTAATGTTTTGGCACCCAGATTGGGGGTAGATTTGGACAAAAACACGGAAAATTACGCGGATTTTAGTATGTCTAAATGACAAGTTATTTTTCGTGTTTTTGTTCAAAGATGCCCTCAAGATGGGATGCCAAAATGCTCTCTTTGAAAGATCACGGGTATATACCCGTTATCCCTCAACTTACAAACTGTCACCATGATCACTTAGGTAAGAAGTCACTCCTTCTGGTGTCGCTTTCATTGCTTTATCGCCTTTGTTCCACCCTGCTGGACATACTTCGCCATGCTTGTCATAGTATTGCAAAGCATCGACTAAACGAAGCATTTCATCAACATTACGGCCCAGCGGTAAATCATTGATCAACGCCGCACGCACAACACTGTCTTTACCAATTAAAAAGGCACCGCGCACAGCTACCCGTGCTTCTGGATGTTCAACTTCATAAGCTTGCGCAATGGAATGATCAACATCCGCCACCATCGTGTATTGTACCGGACCAATACCACCCTTGTTTAAGGGTGTACTACGCCAAGCATGATGGGTAAATTGAGAATCAATGGAAACCGCAATCAGTTCTACATGGCGTTCACTAAATTCAGAATAGCGATGATCAAAAGCAATCAACTCTGTCGGACAAACAAAAGTAAAATCCATCGGGTAAAAGAACACCACCCCATATTTACCTTTAAGTGCACTGTATAAATGAAATTTATCCGTAATTTCACCATTGCCCAACACGGCAGCGGCCGTAAAATCTGGGGCTTTTCTAGCAATTAATCTACTCATAGCTGATTTTCTCCTTCACGTTATCACATATCAAGATCAGTAATATACTCATCACAGTTCAATAACTCGGCCGCAAGCGACCGAGATTTTTTTCTTTAAATTTTAGACTTCCCCCAGTTAAGTTTTCTGGAGAAGGCCCTAGGAACACCGCAAACCTAGGGCATATCACCCAGCATTTGCTGCAGTTCACCGGAGGCAGAAAGCTCGCTGATAATATCACATCCACCCACCAATTGCCCATTGACATAAAGTTGTGGGAAAGTAGGCCAATTCGCATAACCCGGTAGGGTTTGACGGATCTCCGGGTGTGTTAGCACATCAATATAGGCGTAGTCATGCTCGCAATCATTTAAAATCTGTACCACCCGCGCTGAAAAACCGCATTGCGGTATTTGTGGCGACCCTTTCATATAAA
>JAZGGN010000010.1:0-3907 GCA_036480475.1 Gammaproteobacteria bacterium | reverse complement strand
GACCAACAGGCCACTTATGCTCAAGATATTGCGAATGCATTAAATAAACAGGGGGTTCGAGTGGTTTCGGACTTGAGAAATGAAAAGATTAGCTTTAAAATTCGAGAACATACATTGCAACGTGTGCCTTATCTTTTCATCGTCGGAGATCGTGAAATTGCAGATAAAACGGTCGCGGTACGGAGTTTGAGCGGTGAAGATAAAGGGGCTATGTCAATTGAGCAATGTGTTCAAATGCTGAAAGAGGAGAGTAGATTATTAGTGCAGTAAAAAAAATCAGGGTTAATCAAGAAATCCGTGTGCCAAATGTGCGCTTGATAGATGATGAAGGGCAGCAGCTTGGTATTAAATCACTTAGGGAAGCGCTGGATCTGGCTAAAGATCGTGGGCTTGATTTGGCAGAGATCTCTCCCACAGCGGATCCACCTGTATGTCAAATTTTGGACTCAGGTAAGTATCAATTTGAGCAGAGAAAAAAACTCTCTGCCGCACGTAAAAAGCAGAAACGTGTACAAATCAAGGAAATTAAGTTTCGCCCTGGCACAGAGGAAGCGGATTACCAAGTGAAGTTGCGTAATATTATGCGCTTCTTGCATGGGGGAGACAAAGTCAAGGTGGTGGTGCGTTTTCGAGGTCGTGAAATGATGCACCGTGATCTCGGCGCTGATTTATTGCAAAAGGTTGCAGAAGATTTGGCTGAGTATGGCGTTGTTGAACAAACGTCAAAGATGGAAGGTCGGCAAATGCTGATGGTATTTGCACCTAAAAAAGGGAGCAAAACCAGTCATCACGAGAAAAAAGAGGCTTCTGTTTAGAAGCAGTCTGAAGGGTCACAAAAAGAGTAGAATATTAAGATGAATAAATTAAAAACACATCGTGGAGCAGCAAAGCGTTTTCGACGTACTGCTACGGGTGAATATAAACGGCGCCGAGCTAATCGTAACCATATCTTGACCAAGAGAAGTCGCGAGCAAAAGCGACGCCTACGGGTTTCAGATCTAATGGTAAACAGTGCTGATCGAAAAGCGGTTAAGCGCATGCTAGCGGGCGGTTAATCATTGTAAAAAATTGCGCTTTTCTGGAGAAGAATTATGCCAAGAGTAAAACGTGGTGTTGTTGCCAAGGCACGACATAAAAAGATCCTAAAGCAAGCCAAAGGGTATTACGGTGCACGTAGTCGTGTTTACCGTGTCGCGAAGCAAGCGGTGATTAAAGCCAGTCAATATGCTTATCGCGATCGTCGTCAAAGAAAACGTCAATTTCGTCGTCTATGGATCGTGCGTATCAATGCGGCTGCTCGAGAGTGTGGATTATCTTATAGCCGTCTGATCCAGGGCTTGGCAAAAGCGACGATCGAAATAGATCGCAAAGTGCTGGCAGATATTGCGGTACGTGATAAGCCAGGGTTCGCGACGATTGCTGAACGTGCAAAGGCTGCATTAGCAGAAGCAGCGTAGCGTATCTTAAATTCGGCAATTAGTACTAATTGCTGTAAAAGAAGGGAAGAAAAGGAGGCACTTGCCTCCTTTTTTGATTTCTCACTATGCAAATAGAAAAAATACTAAACCAAGCTGAAGAAGCAATCAAAACAGCACAAGATAGCGCCAGCTTAGATCGTGTGCGCATTGCTTTTCTCGGTAAAAAGGGACAATTAACCGACATTCTTAAAAGCTTAGGTAAACTACCTGCCAGTGAACGTCCGCAAGCGGGGCAAGCGGTCAACCAAGCTAAGCAGCATATCCAAACTTTGATCCAGCAGAAAAACACCGAGATCAGTCAGGCACAACTACAGGCACAGCTCGTACAGGATACCATCGATGTCACCTTGCCAGGGCGAGGTCAGAGCATTGGCTCGCATCATCCAGTGACACTGGTACGCCGACGTATTAATGACTTTTTCACCCAACTCGGTTTTGAGATCGTCGAAGGTCCAGAAATTGAAAATGAGTATTATAATTTTGAGGCGCTGAATATCCCCGATCACCACCCAGCTCGGGCAATGCATGATACCTTTTATTTCAGCAAAGACTTATTACTGCGCACGCATACTTCACCGGTTCAGATCCGCAGTATGGAAAAACGGCAGCCGCCGATCCGACTGATTGCGCCGGGCAGGGTGTATCGTTGTGATTCCGATGTCAGTCATACGCCCATGTTTCATCAAGTTGAAGGTTTATATGTTGCTGAGAATGCAAGTTTTTCTGAACTCAAAGGAATTTTGCAAAATTTTTTCCGCTATTTTTTCAATCAAGACATTGCTTTGCGTTTTCGACCGTCTTACTTTCCTTTTACGGAGCCATCGGCAGAAGTTGATATTGCTTGTACCGTGTGTCAAGGCAAGGGGTGCCGAGCGTGCAAGCTAAGTGGTTGGCTGGAAGTGCTTGGTTGTGGCATGGTGCATCCCAATGTATTAAAAGCTGTGAATATTGATAGCGAAAAATATACGGGTTGGGCTTTTGGTTTGGGGATCGATCGGATGGCCATGTTGCGTTATGGCATCGATGATTTACGACTCTTTTTTGAAAATGATTGGCGCTTCTTAAGGCAATTTTAAATGAAATTCAGTGAACAATGGTTAAGAACTTGGGTTGATCCGAAAATCAATAGGCAAACACTGCTGGCGCAATTGACTTTAGCCGGTCTGGAAGTTGCCAATGCTGAGGCCGTTGCGGGAAATTTTTCTAAAGTTGTTGTTGGTCATGTGATTGAAGCGAGCGCACATCCACAAGCAGATCGCCTAAAGCTTTGCCGTGTTGATATTGGTGCGGGTGATCCGCTCAATATTGTATGTGGCGCTGATAATGTCTGTAAAAATCTTCGTGTTGCCGTCGCGGTTGTGGGCGCGCAATTGCCAGGTGATATGACAATAAAAGCTGCCACCCTTAAAGGTGAAGTCTCACAGGGGATGTTGTGTTCAGCCAAAGAACTGGGGTTGGGCGACGAAGCCGGTAAAATTATAGAGTTGCCGATGGATCTGCCAGTTGGGGAAGACTTATATCAATATTTGCAACTCGATGATCACAGTATTCATATCGATTTAACGCCCAATCGTGCCGATTGTTTGAGTATTTTAGGGATCGCTCGCGAAGTGGCGGCATTGAATCAATGTGACCTCAAAGCAACCCCTAACGAAGTGGCTAAAATCACCTGCAAACAACAAATGCCGGTGGAAATTTCAGCACCGCAAGCTTGCAGCCAATATATCGGCCGTATTATCCGTGGCGTGAATTTACAAGCGACGACGCCTATCTGGATGCAAGAACGGTTGCGTCGTAGCGGCTTGCGTGCGATCCATCCCGTCGTTGACGTGACAAATTATGTGATGTTGGAGATCGGGCAGCCGATGCATGCTTTTGATTACAACAAATTGCACGGTAAAATTATTGTGCGCTATCCTAAAGCGGGGGAAAGCTTACAATTACTCGATGACAAAACCGTTAGCATCAATGAAGACACTTTAGTGATTGCGGATGAAAAACAAGTTTTAGCTTTGGCTGGCGTTATGGGGGGGGCAGCTTCGGCAGTCGATGATGAGACGCGCGACATCTTTTTAGAAAGTGCTTACTTCACACCACAAGCCATTGCTGGACAAGCACGTGCTTATGGTTTATCGACAGATTCATCGCATCGCTTTGAACGCGGTGTTGATCCAGCGTTACAGTTATTGGCAATCGAACGTGCAACAGTGCTGTTGCAATCGATCTGTGGTGGTGAAGTGGGCGCGATTAGCACCGTTAAAGGTGAGACACACTTGCAGCAAACCACAACGATTAAACTGCGTAGCGAACGTATCCGAAAAGTGCTGGGCTTAGAAATAAGCGTTGCAAAAAGCATTTTACAACGTTTAGGGATGACGGTAACTGAGCAGAATAATTCTTGGCAAGTTGCGGTGCCTAGTTATCGTTTT
>JAZGGN010000009.1:0-2786 GCA_036480475.1 Gammaproteobacteria bacterium | reverse complement strand
TTGAGGTGGGCGATGCTTATTCTGTTTATCGAGGCTGCAATAAAACATTGGGTACGTGCAGGGATGTGTTTGGCAATGTGGTGAATTTTCGGGGAGAGCCGCATTTGCCTGGGGTTGATCAAATTTTTAAGTTTGGTGGGCAACGGTAGAAATGGCAGACAATAAGAAAATATTACCTGCCTGAAAAAAAAGAACTTAATGGTTATCGTTGCATAATGGGGGCAGAAGTTGGTACTTCTCCATCGGTATAATTTGTAATAATTTTTGCCATCTGTTTTGTTTCGTTACCCGACGTTTCCTCGTGTTTTTTGCTGCGGAAAAGCCCATTAGCTCCTAGAAGCTCTGTCAGATTTTTCACTCTGGCCTGCCGAGCCAATGGCTCTAATCGTTTCTCTAATGTTTTTAGTGTTTTTGCCCTTAACTCTAGGTCTGTGTCTAAAGCACTAGCAGGACCATCACCTGCTAATTCAGGGAAACGACAAGCATAATCCCACAATAAGGTTAGCATTTCTTTTGCCGTTTCTATATTGCCCTCTTTGTTCACATACGTTAAAAGAGAATTTTCGGCAATCCCTCCTCTAAAATCGCGCAGGGCTTTACCATATTTAGGGGTTCTTATGCGCGTTTTGATATAATGTTGTATCGTCTCCCTTAAGTCATCATGATGCCCAAGCGAACAAGCACATTGTAATTCGGTTAAGTAGCCTCCTGCACTTACGCTGTAGTAGGTGTTGTTGATGTCGCTCCCTGCGAGAAAACTCCCTCTGTGTGTAAAATTAGGTATTATTCTTCCCCTCATTTTCTAAGATTAATTCAGTGAATGTTTCAATACACTGTCTGAGTTTAAAGGACGTTAATTCATGATACTACGCCGAGCCATCCTCCGTGAAACCACCACTTGGCTTGGTACGCCCTGGCATCATCAGGGACGCATCAAAGCCAACACACAATTCAAAGGCGGTGTTGATTGCGCGGGTTTAATCATTGCCATTGGTAACCAATTTAACGTGCTGTCTGAAGCGCATTTTGATTATCGCGCTTATGGCCAGGAATTACAACAAAATTTTTTGCGCAAACAATTTGAGAAATATTTAATTCCCGTGGATAATCCTCAAGGCGGCGATATCCTATTACTACTCATCGGCCAAAAAATCCAACACGCAGGTCTTCTGACATTTTCAAACACTTTGATTCATGCGTGCAGTCAAGCTGGTTGTGTTATTGAAAGTCGCTTGACTGATAAGTTTTGGCAGCGGGTGGTGGGTACTTATCGCTACCCACGACTTAGTATGTCCCCTGAGCACACTTAAATTTAAAATCAAATGTGGCGCGTGCTTATTTTTTTGTTTGCTGCTAACTTTTTATATTTTAATTATTATGTCAACCAAACTCGCCCTTTCACTCGCCGGTGGTGTGATGGGTCTTGCCATCGGTTACCCTGGCATTGGTTTTGCGGCAGGGAGTATTTTAGGTAATCTTTTATCGCGTCCAGCCCCTATCACTCAGGAAGGGCCACGCATAAGTGACTTAGACGTCCAATCTTCTTCTTACGGCCAAACTATTCCTCTTCACTTTGGCCGTAATCGTTTAACCGGTCATGTGATTTGGGCGTTGCCCATTCGTGAAGTCAGAACACAAACCACCTCCGGTGGCGGCAAAGGCAACCCTGAAATCATCCAAGTCAATTACAGTTATTATGGTATCTTTGCGGTGGCCTTTTGTCGGGGCGCCATCAGCAGTTTTGGTCGCATCTGGCTGGACGGCACTTTGTTTTATGATGCCACGCCCAGCGCCACCCCCACCAGTCTTTATGCCGCCAGAGTACAGGCCGCCAGTCTTCGTTTTTATCTGGGCAGTGAAACTCAAATGCCTGACCCTCGAATTGAAGCCCAACAAGGGATAGGCAATACCCCCGCTTATCGTGGCTTGGCTTATATTGTGTTTGAAGACTTGGGTTTGGCAAATTATGGCAATCGCCTCCCGCAAGTCACGGTGGAAGCCATTGCTCGTGGTACACAACAACAAGGCAAGCGTTTTGTAGTCACCGGAGATTATCAATATGGCAATGTCGGCAGTACCGGCTTTGCCTTTCATGTCTATACACAGATTGACTCAGGGGTCTTAAGAATTCTGAATTGGGCTTCAGGCCAGGTGCGTTTGCTCAGCAGTGATGGTGAATTCCTAGGATGGTCTGTACGAAATTCAGAAAAAGATGCCTATTGGGGGCAAACCACTTGTGGTCAATTGAATGGTCAGGTTTTGTTACTTCGAAACAATGATCGCAATAATCCATTCAATGACGACAAGCCACCGCAAATTAATGTCTTGAATGACGATAACAGGGCGGGATGGAATATTCTGGATTTTGATATTCCAGGCACGCATTATTTATTGGGCTTTGCGGTTACGGCAGATAATCAGCGCGCACTGGTGATTACGGGATTGCGGGAAACCTCGCCCGTTCAATTGTTACCGCAATTGTGGTTTTTGATTTATCTGTATGAAGGTCAAGTCATTGTTCAAGCACAAGGCAGCGCGGTGGGGCTGCAGATAAATAATATTGCCTTGGGTAATCGCGCCGGTGTGGGGGTCGTGGGAATTACTGGGCGAGGCTTTGAGGCCATGTGCCTGGAGAATGACTGGCGTTATTTATGGACCGTCAGTCAGAGCACCAGTCCGAAAGCGGTCAGTTGTTACCAGGTGACCTCAACGGGGATGCGATTATTGTATCGAGAGAGTATGAGTTCAGCACTTTCGCCACCGACCTGTATTGCCGATAAGGGCAT
>JAZGGN010000008.1:0-2381 GCA_036480475.1 Gammaproteobacteria bacterium | reverse complement strand
TTGCGCCAATAAACAGTCTCTTCAGTCACCACAGCCGACATCGGCACATCCCAATCGGCCATCGGAACCTGCTTAACTTTCTGCATTTCATAAGCCAAGCCGATTAATAAGGGCTCAGTTGCGGCTTGTCGAACGACTTCAATCAATGTTCTATCATAATAACCCACGCCCATGCCTAAGCGATTTGCCCGCACATCAAAAGCAACTAAAGGAATAAATATCACATCTAAATCAAAAATATCAATCGCTTTATCATGACTTACCGTAGGCTCTAAAATGCCATAACGATTTTTTTGCAAACGCTCGCCTTCTTGATGAGGCAAAAAGATTAAATGCTTATCTGGGCTTTGGATCAGCACAGGGAAATAACACGACTTTCCTGCGACACAGCAAGATTGCCATAATGGCGCCGTATCGACTTCATTATGATGGGAAAAATACAGGGCAACATGTTTTGCTTGTTGAAATAGTGGCAACTTAACAATATGTGCTTGCAATGCGCTCGCTGTGAATTGACGCTGCGGCAAAGACAACTGTTGACGCTGTTTGCGTACAGCTTGACGAATGGTTTTGCGATCAGATGGCATAAGTAATGATAGAAAACTCGGTAAACATCGCATCTGAACCTACGGTTCAGGTGGGGATCGAAGCTGCCGGATCAGGCTTCCCGCGACAAGGCAGGCTTGCTCAACACCAACAACACAGTGAACCCCTTAGCTATAATATTGGTTCAAGAATTACTGTCTACCGAGCTTACCTATAAGTATAACAGATTTGGCTCAAATCTTCTAAATTGTTGCCTAAGCCGCATCAACTGTGCTCTCTACCAAAGCCGCCTCAATTTTCTCTTGCAGCAATTGAATACGTTGACTCATATTGTGAATATATTTATCTTCTTGTTTTTTCGCTAAAAATAGCTCATGGCTGAGGTTCAATGCGGTCATCACAGCAATGTTTTCATTACTGCGTGACCCATGCAATTCTTGAATTTCACGCATTTTTTCATCTAAGTAGTGCGCGGCCTGTTGCAGATCTTGAATATTTTCGCTGGTGCACTTAACTTGATAGTCCTTGCCAAAAATTTTCAAAGATAAAGTGTTGCTGCTTGTCATGATTAATTTTTCTCCATACAAATCAAATGCTTGCACGATTTATCCCTTCCAAATCAAGCGGGACATCTCACTGAGACTGCTTTTTCTAGGTTCATAGTAAAACGACCGTCTGATGGGATCAAGCAGTAATTTACGCCCGTATAAGCATCCTTACTCATTTAAACTCGCTATTCTTTGTAAACACAGCTTTTGCGTTAATTTCTGTAATTGTTCAACCTGCGCCTGTAGCCATAACAGCTCTTCTTCTACAATATGAAAATGTTTAGAATAGCGTGAGCCAATATAGGCATGCTTCAGCAATTCAAAAAGGCGACGATTGTATTTCTTGTCTTGTGGAAAAACAGTAGCAATGACCTTATTCTGCTGTATCGAAAGGCTATTTAATAATTTCAAATTGTGTGTCCTGGGCAGATAATTAGTAAAAACCAGTAAAAAACAAGCATAATATCGTTCCGTTGCTTGATGTAACATAAAGGAAGCTATTTTATAATCTTTGCGATCCATGCAATGACCATAATTAATTAAAAAAGAATCGGCACTTTCAAACCAGTGTGTATAATGCTCCTGCGCGATCTCTCGCGCTTCTGTCGCACTTAATACACCTGGTTTGGCCAGCGTTGCACCTTGATATTGGTATAAACAAATACCCTCTGTTTGGATGTCTCTGAAAAAATAGTGTCCCTGCTGCAATCTTTCATTAACTTCTTCGTGGGTATGAACAATAAGACTAATAGGCGCTCTAAGCTTACGCTGGATACGCTCTTCTGCGCCCCCCCAAATTTCATACGCTTCAAGCAATTCAGGGTGGTTTAACACCACTAAAATATCATAATCACTGACATAACCGTCGTAAGGCTCGTCAATCCATTCTCCTGTCGCATAACTACCAAACAAAATAATAAGCACGATACGACAATGCTTCTTCTTGCCTGAGGCAAAACCTCTCACTTGTTCAAATTCATCGTGGATAACATCAACTATCCACCGAATATTCGCCTGTTTGATCTCTGGCAAGTGTTTAAGACTCATTTTCATGATATTAAGGGATTTTCTTAAATAAACAACGCTAATAACTGGTAATTAATAAATAATTTTTCTCTACCCACACTGATTTCTTTCAACACTTCAATATCAACCAGCTTTTTTAAATATTCTGAAGCGGTTTATCTTTGTGCAATACCAGCATCGACAATATTACTAATACGGCAATAGGGCTAACAATTCATAACGATATATCTTAGGAACGGACACGAAATAACTTCCGGTTTT
>JAZGGN010000007.1:0-8207 GCA_036480475.1 Gammaproteobacteria bacterium | reverse complement strand
GATGGCCGCACTTTTAAAACTAAATTAGAAGCCGAATTATGGTCTATAAAAATAGATTTTCAGGCTGAGTGCAAGAAGTATCCAACTAAGCAAGAGGGCCTTAGCCTGGGGTGGGTTTTAAAGAATAGAAGAGAGCTGATAGTTTTACTAAAAGCGCAGAGTGCATTAGGTGTGTTGGTGATGATATGACCAAACCTAAGCGCATAACAGACGGGTGGTATATATTTGAGCCTCACGAGGATTGCTCTGTGCAATGGCTCGATGTCGATAGACAGGTAGTTCAGGTCATTGAAGGTAGGGTGTGGGCAACATATGTTTTTGATGAAGTTACTATTAAAGTGGCCAAGTCCTGCGGCACATTCATTGAGAGAATAGATTTATACAAAGGGAGAAAATCATGACAGATAAAAGACGAGAAAACGAATCATTTGAGCAGCACAAAAAAAGGCAGAAGCTTGAAGGGCTAGAGCTTAAATATTTTAAGCGCGGCAGGGTGGTGTGGAATTCATTGAAACACGGGACTAAGAAAAATGACACCACAACTTAACATCAGCACAAAACAGCTCATTATGACGGCAGAAATGAGTGATTTTGCGAAAATGTGCGCCGATAGATTTAGTGGAGACAATACAATTAGTTCTTTCAAAAATCACTGGCACGAGGCCGAAGTGAAGATGAATAAATCTGGCTCTATTAGCGTAGTAGTTAATGACTTACATGCTGTCATCTTGTCCACCCCGACAACACGATAAAAACAATAAGGAGAATGACGAATGAATGAAATAAACGCAAAAATAAAATCAGCGACTATTACGAACGATGACCATGGGCTTTTGTCGGCTTATATTCACCTAGACTACGGAGTGGGTGGCCAGTCGTTTGGGGGGTATTGTTTATACACACCAAAAAACCCAGGATTAAATTACACAGGCCTTTTTATCTGGAGGGTTCTTGAAATAGCAGGTGTGAGGAAATGGGAAGACTTACCGGAAAAGACTATTAGGGTTCGCCAAAATAACCGCTCAATACTCGCAATTGGGCATATATTAAAAGATGATTGGTTTTGCCCAAAGAATGAATTTAAAGGCTTAGAGGAAAATTCGAGGATTAAAGCCAGGGACGATGCATTAAAAGAAATGACACAAAGAGGCCGGGAGGCGAGTGAGCACGACTAAGCTTGTGCGGATAATTAGTTGATTTATCTTTTGATATACTTTCATATTGTGTTATAATTATTGTTTTATTGTGGGGGGTGGAAATGAGCGAAGAACTCACTGTTAGAGAAGCTGGGGAATACTTAGATTATTCATACAGCACAATGAATTGCGCGAGACAGACGGGCAGGCTTGGAGGCGGAGAAGCGCCAAAATTCTTTAAGCGAAGAGGCCTAATACTCTACAAGAAATCATCTTTAGATGAGTGGTTAGAGAATCAAGACTCAGCAGAGGCAATAAAAACAACAGTTGTAACAAAATCATTATGGATTAAAAATGCACACTCTAAGTTAGGGCACAATGACAGCAACGATATTGCTATAGCGTAAGTATAATGAACAATGAATAAAGAATTAAAAGAGGCATGGGAAGAACACAAAGACCCTGTTTATGATGGGCCATGGGGGCCTGGTGAAGATTTTAAAGGTGGATTTGAGGCTGGAAAAGACGCAAACAAAAACATATTTAATTTAGTCAGCAAGGACGACCACAGCGACATTTTTATCTATGCGTTTAGATATACCTTGGGTCGCATGACTTGCGCAACAAACACACTGCAAGATGCAATCAGAGCGGCATGGCCAGAATTATCAAAACATGACAAAAAGCTTATCAAAGAAGAAATTAAAGAGCATAAAGAGCGGGCAGGCAAAATAGGCATGGATTGCGATGAAAGGGGTTGGATGGCTCTATTAGAGCTAGAGGATTAACTGGATGGTTAGCCCCGTAAGTGGAAGCGGTCCGGATTGTAAATCCGGTGTCTCAGACCCTGGAAGTTCGATTCTTTCACCATCCACAACTAAACGCAAAAAACAAGGATTGATATGGTATCAACAGCTAGGCCCGCAAAAACAACAACACTAAATGATGGGGGCCCGCTATGGAGTCCGGACCTTGACTACAAGGAAGGTGAATTTGCTACACTAATATATGGGATTGATGATATTCGGATATTCAAAGCGCTTCTAGGTGACGCTGAGACCCCAAACACTGGGAACCACCCATGCCATCATGAGCGCGGCGATGTATTTTGGGTGGAATATGTAAATCAG
This sequence comes from Gammaproteobacteria bacterium, assembly GCA_036480475.1. Classification (GTDB taxonomy): domain Bacteria; phylum Pseudomonadota; class Gammaproteobacteria; order JAZGGN01; family JAZGGN01; genus JAZGGN01. Next base: position 5,941 of record JAZGGN010000007.1, on the reverse strand, counting down.
GAGAAACAATTCTTAGACTCCGAGGGCTTCACAATAAATCTATTCACTTACAAGATAAAAGTAAATCTTAGTCCTGATGATGGGAAAAATGCGCTCGGTATAGCTAAATCAGCAAAGCAAGAAATGTGGCTGGATAGCACGGCAGGAAAGGATGTGCGGACTAGCACGTTTTTCCATGAATGTGTTCATATGATAGACCACACCTTCGGCATCGGCCTAAGCGAAACCCAAACAGACTGTATGGCTATGGGCATCACGTCTTTAATAAAAGACAATCCAGATTTTATTAGAAGCTTATTAAAGAAAGGCGATTAAAATGATGGGGTTTTTCTATTTTGTATTAATGCTGACATCAATGACTTTTCTGTATATCAGTATGGTCGAATTTTTAAAAGCAAAAAGGGGAAAAATGGAAAGGATTCTTTTCGGGGTTTGTTTTTTGACAGTGTGGGCAGTCCTTATTGTTTCATCAGAAAAATTTAGAGAAACTACAATCAATGAAGCATGCACCCCAACAATAGCGCAACAGGGATGAATTGATGGCGACAAGCAAAGGATACACTCAAACAAAAGCAATCGAGCAGGAGGTTTTTTGTAGAAATATTAGTTGTGATTCTTGTGACGATATTTTTATGAAAACCGTAGTGGATGAAGGCGATGCAGTAGCGGTATACGCTGTTAAAAGTGATGGCGGAGAAGAAATAATCAAGGGGCGTATAGGGGGAAGCCTAGAAGTTTCCGGCGATATATTTGATTTATGCCCAAAATGCACTAATGATATTATAGATAAATACGGATTAAAACAGGATAAATAAACATGGCTAAAATGGGCGCACGCAGAAGAAAACCCAAAAATCTAGTAGATGGAAGAGTAAGGGAGCCCAACAAGTACACAGAAGAGTTGGTTCTGAAAACCGAGGTCTATATTAAAGAGCGAGAAGAAAACAACACAAAGATCCCCACTATTTGCGGCCTGGCGCTTTTTCTAGATATCAATCAAGATACAATATATGTATGGAGGAATGATGCTGATAAAAAGAACTTTTCCGAGGCCATTAGAAAATTATTATCTGTTCAAGAAGAAATGCTGTTACAAAAAGGGCTTTCAAATGATTTTAACGCAAACATTACAAAGCTGGCTTTACACAATCACGGCTACACTGATAAACAAGAAATACAAACAACAGAGAAGCCATACGAAAACGTAAGCGATGAAGAGCTAGCGCGCCAACGGAAACTATTGCAAGATGAAATAAACGAAGAAGAGGCTTAAGTATAAATGTGTATATTTCCCCTTTCTACTATTGTCATTCTGTTTAGTATTCGACCCAGCACAGCACTACATGATAGATAATTCGATTGATTGGTTGTTAGTTTTATCTTCTTTTTAGACTCTCTCATTGAGCCACTCCGCGCATAATTTTTGAGCTTGTTTTTCCATAGCGCCAAACATCCCATCATCATCATCCATAAACTCTAAAAGCTCTTCACTTTCATCAGCATCACATCCATACCGTGACGCTGTAGACATTTCTACGCCGCTGTATGCCATGATGTTGTCTGACCTGTCTGTAGATTGATAAACAACGTGAAACTTACGTTCTTCACCGTTATTTAGCGCTACAACATCAAATTGCACTTCAAACCCTTCAACGCCTTTATCTGTTGCGTAATTACAGCCTTGGCCGAAAATATCGACTACCTCAGCGTTGTCTGTGAAAGTTTCTGTATTTTTAATAGTTAGTGCATTCATCGTCATTCCTTGTTTGATTAATATTTGTTACTACGAGATTCATTGTATATACTTTCATGAAAGTGTCAAGCACATACCTAATTTATTTCATCTTTTTTGCGTCTATCTTTATAGCCCGCACGATGTGAGTTTAATTCTCTTAGAAAAGCATGTACCTGCGGCGTGTCGTCTTTGTGATGCTCTCCACGCGCCTTAACGAACCCTATTTTTTCAAGCCATTCTCTGCGCTCTCTTGTGTACTGTGTGTTTGATTTTTTTATTTTTTTCATAGATTTATCCTTGTTGTTGATTTTTAAATTCACAAACTATTCTCACTTGAGCGACAAAGCGCCAACAAATATCGTTATAATCTGCGTGCAAGTGCGTGCATGCACTACCTCTCTCAATCTCGCACCATAATTTGTTCTTAATTTGCGTCATCTCATCCAAAACCGCCCTCTGCGTCTGTGCGTTAAATTCAAAGTATGAGTTGTTGGCTGCAAGTTGTGGTGTTTTTAGCTTCATGGCGTCGCCCCATATTGCTGCCTAATAAAATTAGTTATAAGCTCGCAGGGTGCACCATTTTTCATAAAATTAGGATTAATATCTTTAGTGTGTTCAGCAAATCTCTGATACATAACTTTAGTTGATTCGTCAATCTCTTTTAATAAGATCAATACCGAAGATTTAGATAAGCATGTGTGCTCTATATTATCTAGCTCAACAAGCTTATTGTCACGATAAGCTATTGATTCTTTAAGTTTTTGTAGCGTGCTCATTATCATTCCTTGTTTAATTAATAATGCATTCCTCAACTTCTGTACGTCATTATATATACTTTCATGAAAGTGTCAACACAATACATCAAAGAAAGTGAAGTTTTTTTTGCAAATTGCGCACCACATACAGACCCTTTGTTTTCAACGGTTTGCAAGTTTTGCAACAGAAAAGCATCAACTTCGAACTATTCGAACTATTCGAACTATTAGTGTATAATTGCTGTTTAGTCGGAAAACACAGGAATTGAAAGAATGAGGGAAAACAGCAACATAGTGAGCTGTCCACCGCGCAGAGGTCTAACACCTCAGGCGCTTGAGGATTGTTTGGTAGAGCTGCAAAACAACAATAAATCAGCGCCCGCCCGGGCCAAAAAAGGCGCTTAATGAGCAGGCTAAAAGCTATAAGCTTCGACTTGGATAAAGATATTCACGACAGAAGAGCAAAAACTATCGAACTAATCGCTATTCTCGAAGAAGAGAAGCGACGCAAGATAGAAAACAGGCTGTTTAATTTTAGGCCGTATCCGTGGCAGTTTAAATTCTATGCCGAAGGTGTGTCTAACAGACAGCGCTTATTGATGGCGGCAAATCGAGTCGGGAAAACATTATCGTCTTGCAATGAGGTGGGGTATCACGCAACAGGAATATATCCAGATTGGTGGCCAGGCGTAAGAATTGAACACCCAATAACCGGATGGATTATGGGTGTGTCGGGCGAGCAAATCAGGGACGTTACGCAAAAGGAAATGTTTGGGAGGTTGCTTGATGATGGCTTTGAGGGCGGCGGTATAATTCCAACTTCTTTAATTGACCAGCGCGGCATCATTAGAGCTAAAGATAAAACAGCTAAGGATGTACGCATCAAACACATATCCGGCGGCTGGTCTACAATATCACTCAAAAGCTACACGCAGGGCCAGCATGTACTCATGGGCTCAGGTATCGATTTAGTTCTAATTGATGAAGAGCCAGAAGACCAACAGATATGGCCGCAGGTTTTAACAAGAACAATGACGGGGCGCAGGGGCAAAGGTGGTCTTGTGATATTGTCGTTTACTCCTGAAAATGGGCGCACCCCTTTAGTTTGCCAATTCATGGACGACATACAGAAAGGCCAGTATTTACAGACTGCAACATGGGATGATGCGCCGCATTTAAATGAAGATGTTAAGGCTGAGCTGCTAGCGTCTTATCTACCGCATCAGCGCGATATGAGAAGCAAGGGAATCCCAATGATGGGGGAGGGGTTGATTTTCTCAATGGATGACGATGATGTCAGCGAACCCGCACTAGAAAACATCCCCAATTTTTGGCCTAGATTGATTGGCACAGATTTTGGCATAGCTCATCCGGCAGCTCTGGCATGGATTGCATACGACAGAGACAACGACATAATGCATGTATACGATGTGTGGAGAAAGCCGGGATGCTCTGCAATTGATATCGTCGGCGTAATAAAATCGAGGCCAGACAGTTGGGTTCCAGTTGCGTGGCCTCACGATGGGCTACAACACGACAAAGGTTCTGGCATTCAATTAAAATCTCAATATGAAGCCCAGGGCGCATACATGCTACCCAAACACGCAACATTCTCCGATGGCTCAAACGGATTGGAGGCTGCTGTGTTTGAAATGGGGGAAAGAATAAGAACGGGGCGACTCAAAGTTGCCGCGCATTTAAGTGAGTTTTTTGAAGAGAAAAGACTGTATCACAGAGCAAGACCGAAGAACGTTAAAAGCTTAGTAGCTGAGCCTCAGATTGTCAAGCTCAGAGACGATATACTTTGCGCTATAAGGTATGCTATGATGATGCTCCGTTATGCAGAGACAGAGCCTGTGCAGGAACATTATGAAGAAGAGCGAGAGCGAGAAACATGGTATTAAATATTGCTTGAACAAACAAAGGATAACAAGAGCGTGGATGAAAAAAAAGACGACATAACTCCCAGAGATATTAACGCACTCCTAACTGGATTCGTTAAAGGCCTATGCGCCGAGTTTAATATAAAACAATATGATGGGCCAGAAAGGGCATGGGTTTGTGAACCCAAGAATAAGTATGATTCGGTTGGTTGGTCGGAGGATGAGAGGCCCACAAAGGTCGAAGGTCTGAATCCGATGGTATTTTGTACGCCCATCCAGGCTTTTGAAGCATATAGATTGGCTTTGAGAAGTTACTTGATGTTTCAGGATGCGCAAACTACGGCTGGCGCAATAATCTGGAGAGAGCGGCCGGAAATACAAGCTGAAATAGCCGAGGGAGTTACGCATTATTATGTAACATCGAGGCTCTGGTATGGATAAACAAAAGGAATAAAAATGGCAGACGAAAAGAAGTCAAGCGTGGAAACTTTACTCTCTTTTTTAAAAAATCCGGTTAACATAGCCGAAGAAATTGACGACAACAAATTAAATGAAATTGGGCGCAAGGCTGTAGAGGGCTTTGAAGCTGATAAAAGCTCAATGGACGACTGGACAAAAGTGATAGAAGAAGGACTCAAACTTATCAAGCCGGAAGTTGGGCCAAAGTCTGACCCGTGGCCCAATGCGGCCAACTTTAAATCACCCCTCATTATTGACGCAGGCCTTAAGTTTGGAGACAGGGCAAGCTCTGTTCTTTTGCGCGGCCCTGACTTCGCCAAGCCCGTTGTGGTGGGAAATGACCAAGACGGCGAAAAATTCAAAAAAGCCGAGCGCGTTGTTAAATACATGAATTGGCAACTCAATGTCGAAATGACAGACTGGGTAAAAGAACACAACAAGCTGATTTACGATATTCCCTACATCGGCTGTGTATTCAAGAAAACATTCTTTAGTAGAGAGACACAATCAAACGTTTCAGAATTAATCACATACCCAAGTTTTGCGGTTAATCATGAAGCAACATCATTAAAAAAAGCGCGCAGATTTACGCAGATTATGGAGTTTTCCGACAATGAAGTTATTGAGCGCCAACGCGGCGGGCTATGGCTTGATATTGATTTAAGCGACTCAGAAACACAGGGGGCAGAAGACCAGGCCGAAGACGACCATATTAACACTTATCTTGAGCAAGAGACCTACATAGATTTAGATGATGATGGTTATGAAGAGCCCTACACTATTACTGTGCATGAAGCATCACAAAAGGTATTACGCATTGTCCCAAGATTTGAAGCTGAGGGAATTTTAATCAAAGACGAGAAGAACCAGCGCAGCGGGTCGCTTCTTGATTTATTGAGAGCCTCAATTCCAGCACCCACACCCCTTTTAGACGAACAAGGGCAAGAGCAGCCACCAAAAGAGCTATCATTTATTGAGCTAATGCAGCAGGGCGCAACAATCCCCGCTACAGGCGGCGAAAGGGAAATAATCAAGATTGACGAGACTGACGTTATCACCAAGTATGGTTTTCTACCCAATCCCGACGGCGGCTTTTTAGATATTGGTTA
>JAZGGN010000006.1:0-21257 GCA_036480475.1 Gammaproteobacteria bacterium | reverse complement strand
TTAAAGATTTTGGCACTACACTCAGGATTTAAACTAAAATTCCTTAAATATCAATCTGTTATGTTTTTTTAGGGTGCGATTTTAGCTTCTGGGGTCCTTTATTTCTAAATTTTGCCCAAAGATGGGTTAAGTGCCTTCTTTGAAAGATCACGGGTATATTGGTTGGAGTTGCTTAGCTTGAACCAGGTTAAATCGCGCCAGTAGCATGTCATTCCAGCAAAATTTTCGGTACAATTGCTATTTTTCTGAAAACAAAAGGCAGCGTGTCATCATGTCAAAAAACCATCAAATCATTCAATTTGAACAACTCAGAATGCAAAATGTAGACCAAGTTGGTGGTAAAAATGCGTCTTTGGGAGAGATGATTAGTCAGTTGCAGGATGCTGGTGTTGAAGTTCCTGGTGGTTTTGCGACCAGTGCACAAGCTTATCGAGATTTTATTGCGCAAAAAGGTTTGCAAAATAAAATTTATGCGGCTTTGGACAAACTAGATATTGACGATGTGCGATCATTGGCAGCTGTTGGCAAACAAATTCGCCAGTGGATCGTGGATACACCATTTTTAGCGGATATGGAGGCTGCGGTTAAAGCCGCCTATGAAGAATTAGTACAAACTGCTGGCTCGGATATGACAGTGGCGGTGCGTTCTTCAGCCACAGCAGAAGATTTGCCGGAGGCTTCTTTTGCTGGTCAGCAAGAAACATTCTTGAATATATCTGGCATTGATGCTGTTTTACAGGCAATTAAACAGGTCTATGCCTCGTTATTTAATGATCGCGCAATCGCTTATCGTATTCACCAGGACTTTAGTCACCGTGATATTGCTTTGTCTGCAGGGATCCAGCGTATGGTGCGTAGTGATTTGGGTGCCAGCGGGGTAATGTTTACTATTGACCCAGAATCAGGATTTAATGAGGTGGTTTTTATTAATGCGGCTTATGGTTTAGGTGAAACTGTTGTACAAGGATCTGTCAATCCAGATGAATTTTATGTTTATAAACCAACCTTAGCTGCAAAAAAACCAGCAATTTTGCGGCGTAACTTAGGCAAAAAGCATATAAAAATGGTATTTAGTGACACACCCACTTGTGATGAATCGGTCAAGATCATTGATGTGTCGGTAGCAGAGCAATTACAATTTTCTTTAACAGATGCGGATATAGAACACTTAGCTGAGCTTGCCGTGATTATCGAAAAGCACTACGGTCGGCCGATGGATATTGAATGGGGAAAAGACGGTATTGATGGCAAATTATATATTTTACAGGCACGGCCTGAAACGGTTGAAAGTCGTAGTGATAAGCGGGTATTAGTGCGTTATTCTATTAAAGATGAAGGCAAGGTGGTGGTTGAAGGTCGCAGTATTGGACAATTGATAGGACGTGGCAAAGCGAAAGTGATCAGCAACAGCAGTGAATTACACCGGGTGCAAGCAGGGGATGTCTTAGTTTCTGATTTAACAGATCCAGATTGGGAGCCCGTGATGAAAAAAGCGGCTGCCATTGTGACTAATCGTGGTGGACGCACTTGTCATGCTGCGATTATTGCACGCGAGCTTGGTATCCCAGCAGTCGTAGGTTGTGGCAACGCAACTGAAATTATTATGGATGGTAGTGAAGTCACTGTATCATGTGCGCAGGGAGAAACCGGTTTTGTATACTCCGGGTTATTAGACTTTGAAGTGAAAAAGATGGATATAGAAAACATGCCCGAGTTGCCGGTTAAAGTGATGCTTAATGTGGCAAATCCCGAGCGAGCCTTTGCCTTTCAATCTTTACCTAATGCGGGGATCGGTTTGGCGCGTTTAGAATTCATTATTAACAACACCATTGGTATTCACCCGCGAGCCTTATTAGAATTTGCTTCATTGCCTGAAGACTTACAGCAGAAAATTAAAGATAAAACGAGTGCATACGCTTCACCGATAGAATACTATGTTGAACGCTTAAAAGAAGGGATCGCCACATTGGCTGCTGCATTCTATCCAAAGCCTGTGATCGTGCGTTTGTCTGATTTCAAATCTAATGAGTATGCCAATCTACTGGGGGGCGATATTTACGAACCCAAGGAAGAAAACCCCATGCTCGGTTACCGCGGTGCATCGCGCTATGTTTCTGCTGATTTTCGTGATTGTTTTGCACTTGAATGTCAAGCGGTGCAGCGAGTACGACTTGAAATGGGCTTGAAAAATGTTGAAGTGATGATCCCATTTGTACGTACTGTTAATGAAGCACGGAAAGTGATTGAAATACTGGAAGAGAATGGTTTAAAGCGGGGGAAAGATGATCTGCGTTTAATCATGATGTGTGAATTGCCGACCAATGCATTATTGGCTGAAGAATTTTTGAATTATTTCGATGGTTTTTCAATTGGCTCGAATGATTTAACACAATTAACCCTTGGCTTGGATCGTGATTCAGCACTGGTTGCTGAACAATTTGATGAAAGAGATGCGGCGGTTAAAAAGCTATTACATATGGCCATTCAAGCCTGTCGACAACAAGGTAAATATGTTGGTATTTGTGGCCAAGGACCTTCAGATCATCAAGATTTTGCTAAATGGTTGATGGAAGAAGGGATTGATAGCATATCACTTAATCCAGATTCAGTGCTGGAAACTTGTTTGTTTTTGGCAAATTCCAATTAGGAATAATATGTAGGGCAGTTTGATTGTAGTATAATTTATAATCAATCTATGTAAATGTTTAAAAAAATTGAGGGTTTTTTGTGGCAGATAAAGAAAACTTAGTGACGATTGAAGAAGGCAAGCGTTTTTCACAATGTTACCTATGGCAAATGCAGCTGGACTATTTTATAGCGGCTGGTCCCAAGGCATGGGCGGGCACGGTGCCTTTCTACATTACCAGTAACCCATCGATTGGTCATTGCTATGCAGAAGTAGTGATGGCTTATATCTTAGATAGGGTGCAAAGTAAAAATTATGATCCTGAGCAACCTTTTTATCTTTTAGAATTAGGGACAGGTTCAGGAAAATTTAGCTACTACACGATGAAGCGTGTTTTTGAAGTTCAAAAGGAATTAAAATTAACAGAGGTAAAAATAGTTTACGTGATGTCTGATTTTACGGCCAGTAACCTTGAATTTTGGCGAGCTCAGCCACAGCTGGAAGAATATTTACAAGCAGGGCAATTAGATTTTGCCATCTTTAACGTTTTTGAAGATAAAGAGATCACCTTATCCGAAAGTAAGACGGTGCTGAGTGCAGGCAAAGTGAATAACCCAATGATGGCTTTTGCTAATTATGTATTCGATACGATTCCAAATGATATATTTAAAGTAAAGGACAAAAAATTACAAGAAGCAAAAGTGCACTTAGCACTGGATAAAAAACATCTTGATGAAACTAATAAAGTTAAAAGTGGGGTTGATATTGGTGAAGTTGATGTCACCCTTAATTTTTCTGATGCGAAAGCTGATATTTATGCAGATCCATTGATTGATCCAATTTTAACTGAATATGCAAATAATTTAGGGGATACGCATATCACTTTCCCGACTGCAGGTTTTACCTTGATAAAAACCTTGATGTCGATCAGCAATAATCAATTGTTACTGATTTCAACGGATAAAGGCTATAACTTTTTATCTGAAATTGAAAACCGCGGCGAACCACGTGTTGTTAGTCATGGTTCATTTTCAATGATGGTGAATTACCATGCTTTGGCACGATTTGTAGAAAATAATGGTGGTGAGTGTTGGCATCAAAAAATTAGAGAAGGGATTAAAACCACGGTGTTTCTTGTGGGTGATCACTTTAAAGACTTAACTTTTACTTACAAAGCAATAAAAGATAATGTGGATGACTTTGGTCCTGGGGACTTTTTCAATTATCACCGTCATCTGCGTACAACCCGAGATGAATGTGAATTGAAGACCATTGTTTCACATATGAATTTTAGTCATTGGGATCCGCGAATTTTTGATTTGTTCGTACATAAAATGGTGAAAGAATTACGCAAAGCGCCATCAAATTTAGTAGACGCACTGAAAGAAGGCGTCGATCTAATCATAGATAATATCTATGAAATGCCTGGTATGCATGAAACCTATTTTAATATCGCCTGGTTTTTACATGTATTGAATCGATCTAAAGAGGCCATTTCTTATTACGAAAAATTTATTGGTATGCATAAGAAAGATTTTACAGTGATGTATAATATGGCACTGTGTTACGCTGCGGTAGAAGACGATCCAAAGGCGCTAGAATGTTTTAAAGAAGCACTTAAGTTTGATTCTTCGTCAAAAGATGCAAAAGAGTGGATCAGCTGGTTAGAAGAAAAAATTGACAAGTAGACTTAACCTTATAGAAGTATGTTGAAGTAGGTAAGTGTGTCATTACACACCAATGAACGTTAGGAACGGTCACGAAATAACTTCCGGTTTTGCATCTCACCTTCACGCCATCTTGAATCGTTGCTCAGTCGAAAAATCCTCGCATTACCTTGGGTAGTTCTGCGGTTTTTCTCAATCGGAACGATTCAATCTGGCATATCCCAGAGTACCGGGACAGGGATCTGAGCGCTAAACACGGAAGTTATTTCGTGACCGTTCCTTAAGTCCGATGAATTACCAACTCTTGATCAGGATATAGAAAACCATCGTTTTCAATATCCTCATTCCAGCGCTTTAAATCGCTGACGGAAACAAGAAAACGTTTGGCAATTCCTGAGAGTGTATCGCCAGGTTTGATGGTATAAATGCTGGCTGTATCGGGGTAGTATATGCTGAGGCGTTGCTCTGGGAAAACATAATTGTTATTGCCGTCAATATTGTTCCATTGTTTCAAGTCACTGATACTCACTTGAAATCGTTGTGCAACATGCGATAAGGTGTTACCAGGTTGCACAGTGTAATAAACCTGATTTTTAGCTTCTTTTTGTCTTTGCTTCCACAGTATTAATTGTTGGCCTGATTGTAATTTCTGTCTATAAGATAAGCGGTTCCAATAGCGAATTGCATCGGCATTGATGGCGTACTTTTTTTCTATCGCTTCAAAATTATCACCGGGCTGGACAACATGAATAATTTTTTGTGGGCCTGTTAAATTGCTTCGTTGAATGGCTGAGCGACGCTTATTACTAATGTAAGTGTCATTCTGATCATAGTTGCTTACTTTAGGGATAAGCAAAATTTGACCGCTGTAGATTGCTTCATTGTTGCTGGCTTCAGTATTAATGTCTTTAATTAAACGGAGATCTGTTTTATATTGATAAGCAATTTCACTCAGTGTATCCCCCGGTTGAGTAACGTGTTCAGTCCATTGTACCCAGTGGTGTTGCGGCATTTGGATCAAGTTATAAATGAGGTTATCAATTTTATCGATGGGCAAAATAATATGGTAAGGACCTTGGGGCGCGGTTGCCCATTGATTATAGCCTGGATTAAGCTGGTAAACTTCATCCAGTGGGACTTCAGCCAGTCTGGCAGCCTGGGCTAGTTCTATCGGCGCGCCAATACTAACTTCCTCAAAATAGGGGATGTCAGCCACGTAAGGTAGTTCAATATTGTAATTTTGCGGTGCGCTAATGATCGCTGCTAACGCAAGTACTCTGGGCACATAAACTTTAGTTGTGTTAGGTAGGGGTAATGACCAGAAATCCGTGGCTTTATCTTCAGCAGTATTTTGTTTAATGGCTTTTACCACCGTGCCTTCGCCAGAATGATAAGCGGCCATTGCCAGCAACCAGTCGTTGTCAAAGCGTTGGTATAAATAGTGTAAATAGCTTAGTGCAGCTTCTGTAGACGCAGCGATATCACGACGCGCATCAAACCACCAACTGTTCTGTAGGCCCAAGCCTGAACCTGTTCCTGGCATGATCTGCCAAAGTCCTACAGCACCGAGCGGTGATAGCGCAAATGGATCATAAGCGCTTTCCACTTTAGGGATCAGAACAATTTCTCCCGGCATGTTTTGTTTTTTGACTTCTTGATAAATGTAAAAAATGTAGGGTTTGGCTTGACTGGCCAAATTGGCAATGTTTGTTTTTTGTGCAACAAATGTTTGGATTTGATTTTGTACCTCAGGGTGCTTGAAATACTGCTTGAGCTCAAATGAATTGGCAAGACTATCCCAAATATCCGTTTGCTTGGCGTAGGATGGGCTAATCCCCCAACTGATGGACAGTAATAGAAATAAATGGATAAAAAGGTTCTTTTCCAACATGTGCTAATGTTAGGCTAGGACGGTAGTTTGGTCAAGCTTAATAGCTAAGAGATGTCGCTAAAATCTATCTTTCCATTGACGTATGGTGGAAAAAACGTCCATCGGAGTGGCTAACTGCTTATCAGTAATTCTTTCTGCTGCTTCTTTAACCGATTGTTGCTCTGTACGTAAAAATGGATTCGTTAAATGTTCCACTTGCAGTGTTGCCGGCACAGTGGCTTGTTTTTGCTGGCGTTGTTGACGTACTTGTTGTAAGCGTTTTTGGATAGCTTGATTTTGAGGCTCAACTGCCATGGCAAAATTCAAGTTAGCTTCTGTATATTCGTGGCCACAGTAAACCAAGGTTTCTTCAGGTAGTCGACTTAATTTTTGTAAGGAATTATACATTTGATCAACTGTGCCTTCAAAAATACGGCCACAGCCCGCAGTAAACAGTGTATCGCCACAGAAAACTAATTTTTGATTGGTAAAAGCGATATGGCCAAGAGTATGTCCTGGAATTTCAAGCACCGTTAAGCTTAAATCCAATTCATCTAAAGTAATTTCGTCGCCTTCTTGCAAGGGATGGGTTAGTTTAGGAATGGCTTCTTTATGTGGACCAAATACTGGTGCTTGGAAATGTTTGACTAATTTTTTAATGCCGTTGGTATGATCCCAATGGTGATGCGTGATCAGGATGGCGGTAAGTTTTAAATCTTCTTGGGCTAATATTGCAATCACTGGTTCAGCATCTCCAGGATCGACACAGACTGCAGATTGATTATCACGATTGATCAATGTCCAAATATAATTGTCCCGAAAAGCGGGTATGGGTTTGATTTCTATGTTCATTCTTGATGTTGTACTTGTGTTATGGGTAAGCTTGATCACATAATTATAATATGAATGACACCAGTAAGGATAGATTTACCCAATTAAACACATGGTATCAAAAGCCTTTGGGTATTGCGCTGGCAAAAAAGATCAAAGAATTGTTAGATAGCCAACTGTCTGATTTATTTGGTTACTTTTTATTGCAGCTTGGGATTGATGAGCAGCAGCAATGGCTAGAAAAGAGTCCCATTCAACATAAGATTACTGTAAACAACGATTTTCAAGGAAAAACCAGTGCAATTGCTCATTGTGGTGCTTTACCTTTTACCAATGAAAGTATCGACGTTGTTTTTTTGCCGCATACTTTAGAAGTAAGTGCTTATCCAGATATTGTTTTGGCTGAAGCAGAGCGTGTTATGACACCTGATGGTCACTTGTTGATTGTTGGTTTTAATCCCTTCAGTTCGTGGGGCGTGTGTCGTGCGTTTACTTCTGCTTCCTGGGCGAATCATTTTAGCAGTGTATGGCGATTGAAACGTATGCTGGCACGTTTTGACTTTATTATTGTCTCTAGTCAAGATGTATTTTATCGACCCCCAATAGGCAATGAAGTATTGCTCAATAAAATAATTTTTTTAGAAGCTCTAGGAAGTATGGTCTGGCTTTATCCAGGCGCGTGTTATGTTTTATTAGCGAAAAAAAGAGTTGATTCACCGCAGCTGATTAAACCAATTTCGAGAGTCAAGGAATATATCCGTTATCCTTCAAAGAGGGCACTTAATTAAGATTTCCTGATGGCTCTGAAGTTTGGCTTTTGGCGCCCAGATTAGGTGCAGATTTGGATAAAAACAAGAAAAATCACGCGGATTTTAGTGTGCTAAATGACAAGTTATTTTTCGTGCTTTTATTCAAAGATGGGCCTAAGATGGGATGCCAAAATGACCCTCTTTGAAGGATAACGGATATATATGCTTGGGAAACGGTTCGTGCAACCAACAAGTCGGAACATATGAATGCTGATATTACAAACGCTGATACTTTTAATATTTTTGCTGGTGGTGACTTATCTGAGTTTATCCGCCAAGATTTGGTTGCCCTTGCTGACGATTATTTTCTTGGTAGCCACTTTTTCTTCCTATTGGTCAGGGTGGTTTTTAATCGTTTTTTGGGTTGTTTTCGTTTTTATTGCCCTTAACATAATGATCCCAGCGTTACGTATCGCTTGCTTAAGTCGTCCAACACTCATTTATTTGCGAAAATCTTTACCGCCGATGCGTGACAGTGAACGTGAAGCATTAGCCGTCGGTGATGTTGGTTTTGAAGCCGAACTATTTTGTGGCCAACCACAATGGGAGAAATTTTTCGCTCACCCTTTTCCAGGGCTATCTAGTGAAGAACAAGCATTCTTAGATGAAGAAGTTGAAACATTATGCGGTATGATTGATGAGTGGCAGATCGATCAACAAGGAAAAATTCCAGAGCCTGCATGGCAGTACATTAAAGATAAGGGGTTCCTTGGTTTAATCATTGATAAAACTTATGATGGTAAAGGATTTTCTGCCAGTGCACACTCCGCGATCATCACTAAAATTGCCAGTCGTAGTATCAGCTTGGTTTTTTCAATCATGGTGCCAAACTCAGTGGGTCCCGCTGAATTGTTAACGCTGTATGGCAGTGAAAAACAAAAATCTTATTACTTGCCGCGTTTAGCTAAGGGCGAGGACATCCCCTGTTTTGCATTAACGGCACCGACGGCTGGTAGTGATGCAACTGCGATCCCCGATTGTGGATTTATATGTCGTCAACAATATAAAGGTAAGCAGATCTTAGGTGTACGTCTTGACTGGGATAAACGCTATATTACCTTAGCACCGATAGCAACATTGCTTGGTGTGGCTTTTAATTTATACGATCCAGAGCATTTGCTTGGCAATAAGGAAACACTGGGTATAACGCTCGCTTTGATCCCGACCGATCATCCAGGAGTTGAAATTGGCAAGCGTCATCAACCTATGAATTTGGCATTTATGAATGGACCAACCCGTGGGAAAAATGTATTTATTCCTTTGGATTGGATCATTGGCGGCCAAGCTCAGGCAGGGAAGGGTTGGCCGATGTTAGTTGCTGCACTGTCTCGTGGGCGTGCAGTTTCATTGCTTGCCTTGTCGAATGGCACGGGGAAATTATGTTATCGTATGAGCGGTGCTTATGCGTATTTACGCGAGCAATTTCATCAACCTATCGCCTGCTTTGAAGGCGTTGAGGCACCTTTAGCACGTATCGCTGGTTTTACTTATATTTTGGAAGCCATACGTTTAATGATGGCAAGCATGATTACGCATGGTTCGTGCCCAGGCGTTGCCTCAGCCATTGTTAAATATCACAGTACTGAAATGGCGCGTATTTGTATTAATGATGCCATGGATATCCACGGGGGACGTGCCATCCAATTTGGACCAAGAAATTATTTAGGTTTTATTTACCAAGCAATACCCATTAGCATTACCGTTGAGGGTGCCAATATCTTAACCCGCTGTTTGATTATATTTGGTCAAGGCTTGCTCCGTTGCCATCCTTATCTACAGAATGAAATAGAATTAGCGGAGAAAGATGATAGTGCCGCCTTGAAAAAATTTGATAAATTGTTATTGGCACATATCGCTTATTTAATGCGTAACAGCGCGCGTTGCCTCGTTGATGGCTTAAGTGGTGCATGGTTTATCAAAGCCCCTAAAATAGGCTTGGCCAGTAAATACGTGCGCCAATTAACACGTATGAGTCGTGCTTTTGCCATGGTCTCTGATATAGCGGCGATTATATTGGGGGGTAATTTGAAGCGACGAGAAAACTTGTCTGCTCGCTTAGGCGATGTATTTAGTCAATTATTTTTAAGCGCAGCCGTACTTAAATATTTTCAGGCCAACGAAAAAACAGAAGATGAATCACTTTATTTGCATTGGGCGATGCAAACTTGTTTTTATCAGATGCAACAGGCTTTCAGTGCATTTTTGGCCAATTTCCCATCACGGTTTATCGCCGGCTTTTTACGCTTTATGGTATTTCCTTGGGGGAGAAGATATCGCCAGCCTAGTGACGAATTGAGTCATCATTTGGTCCAAACCATGTTAAAACCTTCCTCGTTGCGTGATCGTATCAGCCAACATTGCTATCTGGGTAATGATAGCAACGATGCGGTAGGTCGCTTGGAAGATGCTTTGCGCAAAAATATCCTGGCGGAACCAATTAGACAGAAATTACACAAGGCGGTAAAAACAAAAAAAATTAGTTTGAATGGTCATGATGAATTACAGGTTCAAATCGAACAAGCTGTACAATTAAATGTTTTATCTGCCGAAGAGGGTGAAATATTACACACTGCTGAGCAAGCACGCAGTGATGTCATTCAAGTCGATGAATTCTTTGATCAGGATAGACAAGGCGGGATATAATCCCATATGTCACATGATTTATTAAATTTTTGGATTTCGGATTATGCCAAGCAAAACCAACCTGCCAGGTCGAGACGTTTACATCGTTGATGGTTGTCGCACGCCGTTTTTAAAAGCCCGGGGGGTGCCTGGGCCTTTTTCGGCGGCGGATCTGGGTGTGGCGGCAGCGAAAACGCTATTATCTCGGCAGCCATTTATGCCGAGTGATATTGATGAAGTGATCAGTGGTTGTATTATCCCTAGTCCAGACGAAGCCAATATCAGCCGTATTATTTCGTTACGCGTCGGTTGTGGCGTGACAACACCGGCATGGACGGTGCAGCGTAATTGTGCCACGGGTATGCAGGCACTTGATAATGCCGCACAAAATATTGCCCAAGGGCGCAGCGATTTAATCTTGGTGGGTGGCACTGAAGCGATGAGTCGCGCCCCGATTTTGTATAATCGACAGATGACCGAATGGTTTGGGCGCTGGTTTTTCGCCAAAACATTAGGTCAACGTTTAAAACTCATCACCAAACTCCGTCCTTCTTTTTTTGCCCCTGTCATCAGTTTATTGCAGGGATTAAGTGATCCTTTGATTGGCCTTTCTATGGGGCAAACCACGGAGAATTTAGCAACGCGTTTTAATATTTCACGCACACAAATGGATGAATTTTCTGTCACCAGTCACCAGCGTTTAGCAGCGGCTTATGATCAAAATGAGATGTCAGAAGTAATACCATTATATGATAACCAAGGCCAGTGTTATTTACAGGATGATGGTTTGCGACGTGACTCCAGTGTTGAAAGATTAGCGAAGTTAAAACCAGTCTTCGAAAAACGGTTTGGCCGCGTTACTGCAGGTAACAGTTCGCAAGTGACGGATGGTTCGGCCTATCTTATCTTAGCCAGCGCGGACACGGTTGCTAAATATGATTTGCCCGTGTTAGCACGGATATTAGATGTCCAATGGGCTGGTGTTGACCCCGCGCAAATGGGCTTAGGTCCGGTACATGCGGCAACACCGATTTTGCAGCGGCATAATTTATCCCTAACAGATATTGATTATTGGGAGATTAATGAAGCCTTTGCGGGTCAAGTGCTCGCGTGTTTAAGTGCTTGGCAAGATGATGCCTATTGTCAGGAATTGTTAGGTTTGAAAGGGGCATTGGGTGCGTTGGATCTAAGCCGCTTAAATATTGATGGTGGTGCTGTTGCGATAGGTCATCCGATCGGGGTGAGTGGCGCGCGTCTTGTGTTACATCTAGTGAACATACTACAGCGTAAACAAGCGAACTTAGCCATGGCAACCATTTGTATTGGCGGTGGCCAGGGTGGCGCGATGCTGCTTGAACGTGTTGATAAGGTATAAGGTAATTTTAATATGAGTAAACATTGGCAGACTTATGAAGATGAGCAACATATTTTATGGTTGCGCTTTGATCGCAATGATACATCGGCCAATATTATCAACATGGAAGTTTTGGATGAATTGGATGCAATCATCGGAGGCTTGTCCGCTTCATCGTCTATTTGTGGCTTAGTGATTGAGTCAGAAAAATCGGCGGGCTTTTGTTCGGGCGCCGATCTACATTATATTAATGCGCAGCTTGCGGCACAAAAAGATATTTTGGATTTTATTGATAAGGGCAGAGAGGTCTTTGCCAAACTTGCAGATCTACCGATCCCGACACTGGCACTGATCAGTGGTACTTGCATGGGCGGTGGTTTGGAAATGGCATTGGCTTGTCGTTATCGTATTGCTAACGCAGATCAAAAAATACATTTAGGCTTACCAGAAGTCCAATTGGGGATTGTACCGGCTTGGGGTGGCATACAGCGCCTGCCACGGCTTATTGGTGCACCGCAAGGTTTAGCCATGGTATTAAGTGGGCGTGCTGTCAGTGCTCGTCGGGCTAAAAAAATTGGTCTTGTTGATTTATTAGTGCCGCAGCGGCAACTTAAGCGTGCTGCAATTCAAACGATTTTAAAACACCCTCCAAAGCATAAGCGCAGTGTTTTACAATCATTCATGGAAATAAAACCCATGCGGATGATTCTGGCATCTGTGATGCGTAAGCAAGTCGCTAAAAAAGTGTCACGTGAACATTATCCTTCGCCTTATTTAATGATTGACCAGTGGGCTCGCTATGGATCGGATAATGTAAAACTACAAATGGCCAGTGCCGACGATATTAAGCAATTATTGGCAGAAGGTGGGACAGCGAGAAATTTACTGCGGATATTTTTATTGCGCGAACAATTACAAGCCGCAGGCAAGCAAAGTGATTTTAAGGCAAAGCATGTTCATGTCATTGGTGCAGGCACCATGGGCGGGGACATTGCTGTATGGTGTGCACTGCAAGGTTTGTATGTGACTTTGCAAGACCAGACGCCAGAATCTCTCTGTGGCGCGATAAAACGCGCGCATAAATTATATAAGAAAAAACTCAAAGATCGCGCCGCCATTCGAGATGCGATGGATTGCTTGATCCCGGATGTCGCGGGGGATGGTGTTGCTAGGGCGGATGTGATTATTGAAGCCGTATTTGAAGATGTTAAAGTAAAACAGGCGTTATTTAAACAATTAGAACAGCGTGCTAGGCCCGATGCTATTCTAGCGACGAATACCTCAAGTATTCCTTTAGGTGAAATCAATACAGTGATGCAAGATCCGAGTCGTTTGCTTGGGATCCATTTCTTTAATCCAGTGGCTAAAATGTTACTGGTGGAAATTGTTTGTGGTGATCAAACCGACCAGAAACAGATCCAAAAGGCCAATGGCTTTGTCCATCAAATTAAACGTTTGCCCGTCAATGTGAAAAGCTGCCCTGGCTTTTTAGTGAATCGTCTACTCATGCCTTATCTATTAGAAGCAGTGCGATTATTAGAAGAGGGCAATGCGGCACGCGCCATTGATAAAGCGACGACTGATTTTGGTATGGCGATGGGACCGATAGAATTGGCTGATCGGGTCGGCTTAGATGTGTGTTTGGCGGTGGCTAATCATTTGGCGCCATACTTTAAACATGAACAAGTGCCCAAAGAACTTGCGCAAATGGTTGAGAAAAAACAATTAGGGGTTAAAACGGGGCGTGGGTTTTATTATTATAAGCATGGGCATGTTTGTTCTAAAATTGAGGCTGTAGCTTCAGCGCAAGCGAGCCAACTCATGGCTGAGCGTTTGATATTTCGCATTATCAATGAAGCGGCGGCATGTATACGCGAAGGCATTGTTGCCAACGGCGATTTGCTCGATGCCGCGATGATTTTTGGCACAGGTTTTGCACCGTTTCGCGGTGGCCCTATGCACTATATCCAATCGCAAGGAAAGCAGCAGATCCGAACGACCTTTGCAGCGTTGGAAAAGCAATTTGGCGAGCGTTATCAGGCGGATCCGTATTTTTATTAGTTAGCAGCTGGGGCCTGCATCTTTTGACAGCAGATCCATCTCAACATCATCAGGCGTACTCTTAGCGGTGTTCTCGAAGAAGGACCACGAGGCGTTTGAATCCCTGTCGAATGCGCGCCTCACGGCACTTTCAATTAGTCCTACAAGAGCGCCCAGCGCAAAAGCAATCACACCGAAAAGTGCTGCACCAACAATCGCCCCTATAGCCGCACCTAAAGGTCCTATTTCTATACCTGCTACTATGCCTACAACACCACCTACAAAAGCGCCGGGTCTACTACCTTCTTCAAATGCTTGCATCCCACGATACATCATATACGTAGATGCAGGGTACTGGTGTTCTTCTTTATTGTCTCCTATTTCTATTTCGAGGGATTTTTTTTTGCTCTGCCACTGTTCAAATATCCCGGCCACAATTTTTTACCTCCTGGTTAGTCAAATTAAAGTTGCACTGTAACATAAATTTTTTGTCTATGCTCGTGAACGCTTACCTACCTACCTATCGTCGTTAAGTTTTTTCTTAAAGCCCAACAGATACGAGTATATTTGTGTTATTTTGGGTGTGCGACGCGTCAAGAAACACTGCAGGACTCGCACAGTTTGCTGGGCTGATCCGAAGATTTTTTGATTGAGTTCTCTGAGTGCCTGGTTCAAATTTGGTACAAGCTTTTCAAAGTTGCCGCAAACAGAATGCCCCTACAACTTTGAAATCACTTTCAATTCCCGCGGATCTTCTGCTGCTTGTTCATTATCAAGCATGGATTGTACTTTTACGGGCTGTTTGGGTTGAAAGCGTTGTTCTTTTTTTTCCTGCTGTGCACTGAGCACTTTATTGACCCGTTGTATTTCTTCGGCAAATTGCTCGACCAGCGTTGTTTCGATAATGGGCTTAAAGGCAGGATCGATATTGAGTTCATCAATACGCTCTCTGAATTGCCACAATGGTCGTAAGTTACTAGGTTCATCTTTATGAGGCAAGTTATTTTGCCAAAAATCTTCAATTTTTTGCAAGTCTTCAGGACTGAGCTGTTGGCCTGTACCTGCCAGTCGGTCTTGTATTGCAGGCACCAATGCATCTATAATTGTTGTCATTGTGCGATTCCCTATCATATTATATTGTTAAATAACAAAACTACATAGCATCCGTGCTTGCTGCCGTGTAGATTACTTACTATACCGCCAGCACTTATTAAAAACAATGTAAACCTAAGAGGGAGGTAGACTGTTAACCGCTGTTTCTAGGTTTAATACGGGATATTTCGTGCTTATTCCTAGATCGGTCTATAATCCTAGAAACAGTAGTTGTATACCCGTTATCCGTCAAAGAGGGCACTTAAGTAAAATTTCCCAATAGCCCTAATGTTTAGCTTTTCCCCGCTCAACACGGCGGGACAGGTGCTGCCTAGATTGGGGGTAGATTTGGACAAAAACACGGAAAATCACGCGGATTTTAGGTCTTCTAAATGACAAGTGATTTTTCGTGTTTTTGTTCAAAGATGCCCTCAAGATGGGATGCAAAAATGCCCTCTTTGACGGATAACGGGTATATACCATCTAAATTAAAATATGGCACGATTCATCGCTTTGTCGTTGCTTTAGACAACTTAAAAATATGAACATAAAAATTTATATAAGACTGATTTTATGTGTGATCTTCTTACTAACCAGCAATACTGTATATGCTTTGCAGCTGACTTCAGTACCTTGTTCTCAACACAATAATTTTGTGATAGCAAATGTTCCAGTCTTTGTTGAAGATCCTCAGCTAGGCAGTCAGTGGCATTATGAAAGAAACTGTCTTGCGCCAAATAATTTTGTTTGGCAGTTGTATAAAGAGACTACTTTTTTACAAGGCCATCCCCTTACTCCACCCCTGGATTTTTCGCTACAACACCCACAGGGCTTTGCCTTAGACGCTGCAAATTTAAAGATGGAGTATGTCTCGCGTAAAAAACGGGCAAAACTTATCCTTCTCTTTGGCTTTTAATTAACCTTGCAATTTTTTTAGGCTTTTAGATTAGGGTCATAAGTATTTTTTTGTATCATCAGATAAATCAAAGCGTTAAGTGAATTGCTGACTGCCAACTGCTTTTTCTGAGTTAAGAATCCCTTTCCCACGCCGAATATTTATACGAATCATAGGCAGGTTAATGATGTTCTCTATGAAGCTTATTGTATACCTGTCTATTTAGATGAATGTAAAATCGGCGTTATAGATTATTTTTATGCCAACCTGTCTTATATATGATACAATTAGGATTGGCTTAAATATCATAGCGATAAATAATAATTTAATTAAATAGAAATATTAAAATGAAAACAGAATATAATCATAGACTTACATTTTTTCTAGGGATCTGCGGTATACTTTTATTGGCATTGATTGCGCAACCCGCGTTGGCACTTACTTTCCCGTTGCCACCGAATGGTGATGTGGTTGGTGACGTGAAAAAGGTTAAAGTAAAAGCGGGTGAGACTTTAGTTGATGTCGGTCGACGTCATGGTATTGGCCGCGGTGAGATGATGGTTGCTAACCCTGGGCTCCATCCTAATCAACAATTGGGTAGTAGCAAAAAACTTGTGATCCCTTCACAGTTTGTTTTACCCCCTGGTTCACGTGAAGGCATTGTTATTAATTTAGCTGAATTTCGTTTATATTATTACCCGCCTGGGCAAAATATTGTGGTGACACAAGCTGTTGGTATTGGTCGTGAGGGTGTTGATGGCTGGCAAACACCGACTGGTGTTACAGAAGTTACTGGCAAGCAAAAAGATCCGCCGTGGCGTCCGCCAGAAAGTGTACGCAAAGAAGCTGCACGTAGTGGTAATCCTATCCCAAAGTATTTTCCACCCGGTAAAAATAATCCTTTGGGCGGCTATGTATTGCGTTTAGGTTGGCCCGCTTATTTGATTCATGGTACCAATCGGCCCTCCGGCGTGGGCAGTCGAGTGAGCGCGGGTTGTGTTCGTATGTTTCCAGAAGGTATTGAAGAACTTTACTCGATGGTTGCTGTGGGGACTAAAGTGCGTGTTATGAATGAACCATTCAAAAGCGGCTGGCTAAATGGCAAATTGTATTTTGAAGCACATCGTCCCTTGATTGAGGAAAGAGATAAATACCAAGCGGATATGGCGGTGGTTGTAAATACAGTACACAGTGTTGCACAAAGTAATGATACTTATATCAAGTGGAGTGTCGTCGAAAGCTCGGCAAATAGTTTTTCTGGCGTGCCCGCAGTGATTGGTCATCGTTAACTGTCTTTTCTATTTGTAAGTAATTGTTCACCTCTTGCCTCGTCACCCTGCGGTCAAGCCGCAGGGTGACAGGGATATTACTATTATTTTCGTTAAGAATTCATGCACACATATAAATTCCCCTTGTTTTCTAGGTAATTCTCGTCGAAGTCAAAAATTATGTGTCGATACCTCAGGGCTTGACTGCAGAGCCTGCCTTGGGCTGTGACCCAGGGATGACAAGGCAGGGGGCTATACCTTAAGCAGCCTTGTTATAAGCTTAACTATCCTTTCTAGGTTTAACCACCAGATTAATTAGTTTGCGTTGTTTGATAATAATCGTTTTTACGATTTCTTTTTCAATTAAGTACGGTTGAATAGGTTCGCAAGCGATCACTTGTGCAATGATGGTTGCATCATCTGTTGTTGCCTCTATTTCGATATGTCCTCTTAACTTACCATTCACTTGGATCACATATTCAACAGTATCACTTTGTAATGCTTCGCTGATAACTTGCGGCCAAGGTGCGTCAATGACCATGCCTTCAAAATTAAGTTCATCCCATAATTTATAACAAATGTGGGGGGTGATCGGTGCCAGTAATCTCAGTAAAATGCTAAAGCCTTCATGGGTGAGTAATTGATCGAATTGATCTGTGCTGTGTACGGGGGTTTCTTGCAAGCAATTTAATAGCTTCATGCAGGCTGAAACTACCGTATTAAACTGGCTACGTTCGTAATCGTAGCATGCCTTGCCCAGCAAGAGATGAATTTCACGGCGAATTTTTTGTTGTGGGTCACTGGCTTTATGCCAATCACTGTGAATTTTTCTTGCTTTATAAACGCTATTAATATGTTTGATCGAAGTATAGGTCTGTGCAAAGGACCACAAGCGTTTTAAAAATCGATAGGCGCCTTCAACGGCTTGATCAGACCATTCCAAAGATTGATCCGGCGGTGCAGCAAAGACAGTAAATAAACGCACGGTATCGGCACCATAGTGTTTAATCAATGCTTCTGGTGCAACCGTATTGCCTTTGGACTTTGACATTTTATGGCCATCTTTTAATACCATGCCTTGTGTTAATAAATTCTTAAACGGTTCGTCAATTTGTACCAAACCGGCATCACGCAATAGCTTACAAAAAAAGCGAGCGTACAGAAGATGTAGCACGGCATGTTCAATACCGCCGACATAATGATCGACCGGTAGCCAATATTGGCTGCGCTCATCAAACATAGTCTCATCTTGATCGGCGCAGGGGAAGCGCGCGTAATACCAGGAGGATTCAACAAAGGTATCGAAAGTATCAGTTTCTCTTTGTGCTTGCCCTTGGCATTGTGGACAAGTCGTGTTGACAAATTCAGGGTTGCTCATTAGGGGAGAACCTGAGGCTTTAAAATCAACGTGCTCTGGCAGTACCACTGGGAGTTGATCTTCTGGTACCGGAAGCTGCCCGCATTGTGGGCAATTAATAATGGGGATCGGTGTGCCCCAATAACGTTGCCGTGAAACGCCCCAATCACGTAAGCGATAATTTACTTTTCGACTGCCTTTATTGTGTTGACTTAAATGATCTGCAATCGCATGAAAAGCTTGTTCAAAGTTCATACCATCGAATGCATCAGAATTAATTAACAGCCCTTTATCGACGAAAGCGCTTTGCTGAATATCAGCCTGACTGCCATCTGCGGGGGTGATCACTTGTTTTATGGGTAAGTTGTAAACTTGCGCAAATTCCCAATCACGTTGATCATGGGCAGGGACCGACATGACGGCACCTGATCCATATTCCATGAGTACAAAGTTGGCGATCCAAATGGGTAAGGGTTCATTGGTGATGGGGTGACTGGCGGTTAGCTCGGTCGCGATCCCGCGTTTCTCTTGTGTTGCCAATTCAGCTTCAGCGACTTTGGTTTTTCGGCACGACTCGATGAACGCCGCAATGTTTTTATTTTGTTGCGCGGCTTGCTTGGCTAAAGGGTGATCAATGGCAATGGCTAAATAGGTTGCTCCCATCAGAGTATCTGGGCGCGTGGTGTAAACCTGGATAGGCACCTCACTGTTTTGCAATGTAAAATCGATCTCCACCCCTTCAGAGCGGCCAATCCAATTGCGTTGCATGATTTTAACTTGTTCTGGCCAGCCACTGAGTTGATCTAAGTCTGCCAATAGCTCATCTGCATAAGCGGTGATTTTTATAAACCATTGTGCAATTTCACGTTGTTCCACCAGGGCACCTGAACGCCAGCCACGGCCGTCAATGACTTGCTCATTGGCCAAGACTGTCTTATCGACCGGATCCCAATTAACCAGGGCATTTTTTTTATAAACCAAGTCTTTGTTAAAAAGTTGGATAAAAAACCATTGTTCCCAGCGGTAGTATTTTGGATCGGAGGTGGCTAATTCACATTGCCAATTATAGCTGTTGCCCAATGATTTGAATTGTTCACGCATGATGGCAATATTGTCATAGGTCCATTGCGTTGGCGGCACATTATTTTGAATGGCTGCATTTTCGGCGGGCATGCCAAAAGCATCCCAGCCAATGGGGTGGAGTACATTTTTACCCAGCATACGTTGGTGGCGGGCGATCACGTCTGCTAGGGTGTAGCAACGGACATGGCCCATGTGCAGGGTGCCGCTGGGGTAGGGAAACATACTCAGACAATAAAATTTTTCTTTACTGCTATCAGTTTTGATGTCAAAGATCTGCTTCTCATCCCATTCGGCTTGTGCTTCTTTTTCAAGGATTTTCGGATTATAAGGATCATTCATCTTAAGTTAACTATAATTCAGATACGACTCTCAAGGATACTTTTTTCTTCTCAGTACAGCAAATGATATGAGGTTATTTAATGAAAAAAAAGGATATTAAAGGCGCAGAAGATCGATTAATCAAAGCTTATGAGCATATGCTGGCGCATGTCAGTCAGGCAACCAATAAAAAGCAGTTAGATGAGGCCATCCAACATGCTAAATCGACGTTGCTTGATGTTGGACAATTAACCCATGAAGAGGTAGAAAATATTGCACAATGTTTTAACCGAGATATTATTGATGCCACCCTTTTTTTACATGAGACTGAAGAAGATTTGATCAATTGGGTAAAATTTGATTGGCAACTGATTGAAGCACGTTTATGGGATAATTTTTCTGCTGTGGCCGATAAAACCTTATTAGAGCAACAAGCGCTACAATTTCGTCTAATGCGTGGGCCAGTGTACAAAAGTAGCGAAATCATCGGCTTAGGTAGCTTGCAATGTGATCAGTGTGGAGAAATTCTACATTTCAAAAAAGTGTCGCAGATCCCCCCTTGTCCAGGGTGTGAAGCGACCCAATTCTCGCGAGTGTCAGATAAGCCTTGAGGTTTATCCAATCAAAGGGGGCAGAGTCTGATGGATCCCCACAAAATAAGAATCAATAAGTTATTAGAAATAGGGGTTGATGCGCAGAGGTATCGACGCATAATTTGCTCATAGCAATCATACGAGCCTATCTCCTGCAGATTAACTTTACTTAAATCGAGTGTTTTCTACGGGGCAAGGTTAGACCGATTATTTTCAAACACGCATGAATACCTCCCTGTAGCTCTGTGAAAACATCCCTGTTTTCAAAGGTTTGAAAATAATCGGCCCAACCTTGTCCCTGCTAAGATGCGGATCCCAACATTTTTAACTGCCCGATAGCTCACTCCTGTCTTGTCAATAATTTATTGATTTTGTTCGGATTGCCTTTCGTATTTGTGGGGATCCCTTAGACTCTGACCCCTTTGATTACAACATGCATAAGTTGACATAATGTCAACTTATGCTATAATCAACATTGTACTAATTAGAAAAAAAACATGCGTATTATCACTAAAAGGCCATTTGAGGGAGTAGCGACAATGTACCCCAATCAGAGACAAGCACTTATGGATTTATATAAGGTGCTATGCGGTAAAAATACGCAATTTGAAACGCCTGAAGCTATGCGACAATTATTTCCAACTTTAGATAATTTCAAATATAAAGATAAATGGTATGTTTTAAATATTGGCGGTAATCATCTTACCGACATTCCGCACCAAGACCGAGAATTGTTGCAATTAGGAAAATAGACTATCCCTTTGTAGATAAATTAGGTATCTTACCTGTGGTGAAACACATCAAAGGAGATCCCTGTAATGGAAGCACTTCG
>JAZGGN010000005.1:0-3459 GCA_036480475.1 Gammaproteobacteria bacterium | reverse complement strand
GACGGATGCGATAGCGGCACAGCAAGTAAATGCACAACCTATATTAATTACGAGCAATAAATTGGTTACGGATAGCGAAAGCTCGACACATATTCCACAATACCCAAGCTTATCCATAGCTGTACGTCATATTTTGGAGGGAAAACATGGCAACGCAACATAATACCCATAAAAGAGTGGGTACTTTTTTGTTTATTAAGGAAATTTTTAAAAATTTCTCAGCGATGGGCGCAGTGATCCCAACTTCTTCTTATGCCGCGCGTGAAATGGCCAAACAAGTCAGTAATGCCGATACAGGCTACGTCGTCGAACTCGGTGCTGGCTCTGGCGTCATCACAGAAGCTTTGGTACAGCATTTAGCAGATCCCAAACGCTTAATTGTTATTGAACAATCCTTAGAGTTAGCTAACTATTTACAAAAGCGCTTCCCGCAATTACACGTCATTCATGGAGATGCGGCTTATTTACAAACCCTGCTCTCTGATCTCGGTAATCAAGTGAGTACGATTATTTCAGCACTGCCTTTCACTTTAATGTCAAAAGCCGTGGTGGCACAGATCGGTCACCAAATTGAAACGGTGCTCGACAAAGAAGGGCGCTTGATCCAGATCACCTATAAAAGCAAAAAAAGCTCTAAATTCCCCCAACAATTTAAATTACTTTATTCAAAAAAAGTGTGGCGCAATATCCCACCGGCAAGAATTGCCGTATTTGAGCACCAGACCGAAGTGCAATAACTTATATCTGATGAATATAGCGGTTAGCGTTGCTGAACAGCAATTTGTAAGTCAGGCACAACAACTTGCTCAGACCCTAGCATTACCATTCATACAATATGATCAGATCCCTCATTATGATGCCATTCTATTACATACACTGGCTGGCCTGAAACTCACCTGGCCCAAACAAAAACAAAACCTTCACATTGACTTCCTACGGGGGAAAAACAACCATCGGCGTTTTTTCAGTGGTGGTTATAAGCAGCTTATTGCCCGCGCTTGTGCGGTTAAAAAAAATGCACCGCCGACTATTTTAGATGCCACTGCTGGGCTGGGCAGCGATGCTTTCGCACTTGCCTGTCTTGGTTGTCATATCCATTTAATTGAAAGATCACCCCTCATTGCAGCACTCCTCAGTGATGCGCTATCGCGACTACGCACCAATACGACCCTATATAAAGGTATAAGTCTACATTTAACACCCGGTAACGCGTGTCATATCATGCAAGCCATTGATTCTGAAAAGAAACCAGATATCGTTTACTTAGATCCCATGCATCCTATACAACGCAGATCGGCACTGGCGAAAAAAGAAATGCGACTGCTGCGCGGTATTGTTGGATCAGACGATGATGCTAACAATTTATTTATTCACGCCTTGGAATGCGCCCAAAAACGCATTGTTGTTAAAAGACCCCGCTTTGCAGCCCCTTTGAATGAACACAAACCTGATCTGGTTTACTCAGGACAAAGCAGCCGTTTTGATGTCTATCTAATCTCAGTTCGAGCTAAGTGAACTAGGGCCTGTCGTCAATTCCACTATCTTGGCATATGCTAGGATCCGTCATCCTGCGGCTTGACCGCAGGATCCAGAGCAATGTTGATGAATAATGCCCAAGAAATAGTTCACTAAATGTCTTATAAATCAAAAACATAGACTAAAATTCAAACATCGATCTGGATCCTGCGGTCAAGCCGTCAGAGCCTGCCCTAGGCTATGACCCAGGGATGACGGATCTGTGCTTGTCTCAATAATCATGAGCTTTGGGCACAGAAAATCAATGGATTACAGCTAAGAGTGTCGAATTGACGACAAGCCCTAGAGGCTTTTCTAGGTTAAATCTACACCCGTTATCCGTCAAAAAGGGCATTTTCTAAGTTTAACCCCTAACTCATTGATTATACGTTACCTTATCAATTAATTATACATTTGACTCATATTGCCACCCATTTTTAATATTTCCTTAATTATTGTTCATTATAATAACAATATTAATATTGTATACCCAGCTATTTAAAATATTGAAAACAAACCATTCTTGCAGGAATTGCAAGTCACCTTGAGATGTATGGAGAAACGAGTCAAATGAAGTTACCTGAATCAGCTAGAAAAAATACCCCTGCTAAGTTAGCCATTATTAGTTTAGCTGCTTGCCTTGCCTCCGTCTCAAATGCTTATGCAGATGCTTATTATGGTCGCATTGATGTGGCTGGTTACGGACAATCTCAGCAAAACGCGCAAAGTGCCGATGTACTCATCGATGCATTTATACCCATCTTACAGATGCCTAGTACTTTATGGTACACAAACTTCCGTGGCTTTAGTCGATCTAAATCTGGCTTTGAAGGTAACCTTGGTACTGGGATACGTTGGATCAGTGCTGATAATTCTACGTTAGCCGGTGCTTACGGATTTTTTGATCGCCGCAGGACAGAGACTGGCAATTACTTTAACCAGGGTGTCGTCGGTGGCGAACTCTGGTATAACAATTTATTTATTGGTGGTAACGTTTATGTACCAATGGGTCAAACTGAAAAACAGACTGACTTATATAACTTTGTTGATTTAATTCCCCTAGAAGATGATGTTCGTAGTGACATTTATAATTTAATGGCCGCACCTGGCTTTGAAAAGTCAATGGGCGGATTTGATATTGAAGTTGGCTATGAAATACTACCTGGCTTTACCGCGTTTGCAGGTGGTTATGTATTTACTGCTAGTGAAATAGACAGCGTCGTTGGGCCCCGAGTAAGAGCGACTTATGACTGGACCAATGTAGAAAAAGGCCAAAAGATTTTAGGTATTTTTGACAAGATTTCTTTTGAGACTGAAGCCCGCAATGATCAACTCCGTGGTACCAGTTGGTATGGCGGTATACGCTTTAGTGTCGGCTTAGGAAAATTACCTAAGCTACAAGGTGCTGCACGTCATATGTTAGATCCTGTCCGTCGTGATATTGATTTAGTGACCACCGGTTACCATCTTGACCCCGAATTAATCCGTTCATTAACCATTGCTGAAGTAAGGAATTGGGATGAGTTAACTGATGCCAATCGCAATGAAAAAATCAATGCGATTTTAGTAAAAGAAGATATTGCTTTCAATCGAGAATTACCGCTCAGTGATGGTAAAACACTCACGGGCGATCGTTTAGAAGTAACGACAAACAGTGGCGGGATCACCTTTGATGTCTCACTGAAAGCACAAAGTGAATTACCCACCTTATCAAGCGTAGGACACAACTTGATAAAGATAAACTCGAATGCAATGATCTATGATCTTAATTTGAGCGTTAGTAATCCGACTCAATATGCGGTGATCAGCAATATCAATCCGAACCAAAGCATTGAAAAATTACAAATTGACAATGTTTATGCGAATGGTCCTCTGAGTATTACACTTAACAATGACAATAAAGGATATTTATGGGTTAACAGAAGCACCTTTAATGATGGCAAT
>JAZGGN010000004.1:0-11122 GCA_036480475.1 Gammaproteobacteria bacterium | reverse complement strand
GTATTGACTTTGTGCTGCTTTGCCACGCTCAGTGACGGCCATTTTCAAACGCTGTTGGCGGTGACGACCAATGGGGGCATCGACTTCACCACCTGTAATCATCATACCATTAACCACCGCAATATATTGACGTTTGATTTCGCGTTTTTGTAAGGCAGTGACTAAATGTGTATGCGCCGTTAAAGTTTTAGCAACGACTAAAAGCCCACTGGTGTCTTTGTCTAAGCGATGTAAAATGCCTGCGCGGGGGAGGTGTGCCAGCTCAGGGCGGTGATGAAGTAGTGCATTGACCAGCGTGTCATTGAGGTGTCCCGTTGCAGGATGGACGACGAGCCCAGCGGCTTTATTAATAACCAGCAAGGTTTCATCTTCATAGATGATCTCAATATCAATGGCATGTGCAGTCCAGCTCGGTTGTGTTTCCACTAGATCGGCATCGATGATCACTTGTTCGCCACCGCAGACTTTGTCTTTGGGCTTGACGGTTTGTTGATCCAGGGTGATCTCGTGCTGTCGGATCCAGCGCGTTAATCGAGCACGGGAATGTTGTGGAAAGAGTTGGCTCAAGGCTTGATCGATGCGACGGCCAGCAAGATCTTTAGGGATGATTGCGCTGTGCTGAATTTTACTCATCGCTGTACAGCCCAAAGCCAGAAGTGATCGGGTAGCGCCAGTCGCGGCCAAAAGCGCGTGCGGAAATGCGGATCCCAGGGGCGGCTTGGCGACGTTTATATTCGTTACGGTCGATCCGTTTAACAGTTTTTTCAACGGTTTCTTGATCGAAACCTTGCGCGACGATTTTAGCGATACTTTGATCTTGTTCGACATATTTTTCAATAATTTGATCAAGTATTTCATAGGGTGGTAGTAGATCTTGATCGGTTTGATTGAAAGCAAGTTCAGCCGAGGGGGCACGCTCTATGGTGCGTGCTGGGATCACCGGAGTTATTTTATTGCGGTAGTGACTTAGCTGATAAACTAGAGTTTTCGGGATGTCTTTAAGGACCGCAAAACCGCCGACCATATCACCATAAAGCGTCGCATAACCGACAGCCATCTCACTTTTATTTCCCGTGGCTAACACCAGTTTGCCACTTTTATTCGATAAAGCCATTAAAATAATGCCACGACAACGTGCTTGAATGTTTTCTTCGGTAATATCTTCAGCTTGTCCAGAAAATTCATCCGCAAGACTGGTTAAAAAGGCACGATAAGTCGGCTCAATAGAAATCACACTGATTTTAACATTTAAGTTTTCTGCTAATGTTTTCGCATCTTGAATACTTATTTCAGCCGTAAAGCGTGATGGCATCAGTACGGCATGAACCTTGTCACTGCCAATGGCATCGCAAGCAATGGTTAAAGTGAGTGCTGAATCGATACCGCCAGATAAGCCAATCAATATGCCAGGAAAGTTATTTTTTACAATATAATCATGTGTGCCTAAAACTAAGGCTTGGTAAATCGCTGTTTGGGTGTCTAAAGGTGGCGGGATGGTTTCTGTTTGCATGGCCAGATCAGAGGTGTTGATGGTCACGGGGACTAATGCTTCACTATAAGCAGGGGCGCGGCAACAAATTTGGCCATTGGGATCCATAGCGATAGAAGATCCATCAAAAATTAATTCGTCTTGGCCGCCAACGCAATTGACATAAATGAGCGGGATCGCGCCTTCTTCCTGCTGACGCTGTTTGAGCATTTGTTCGCGCAGATCATTTTTTTGGATATGAAATGGTGAGGCATTGATGCTGATTAACAGCTTTGCACCGGCGTTAATGGCTTGTTTTAGCGTGCCAGCGTACCATAGATCGGCACAAACAGTGATCGCAATTGGGACTTTTTTAATGGTGATGACACACGCTTGTGATCCTTTTTTAAAATAACGTTTTTCATCAAAGACGCCAAAATTAGGTAAATGTTTTTTATGGTATTGTGCAATGACTTTGTCATTATATATAACCGATGCCGTATTATATAGGTCGTTATCTATGCGATGGGGATGACCAATGACCATGTGGATCTCATGAACGGTGTTTTGTATGGTTTGCAAAGCAGCTTTAACGCGCCGGTTTAATTCAGGACGCAGTAGCAGATCTTCCGGTGGATAGCCGGTGAGGGCAAGTTCAGGAAATACAATAATATCCGCTTGCATTTGATCGCGCGCATGTTGTGCTGCAGATATAATTTTGGCAGCATTACCTTCAATATTGCCTAAAAGATAATTCTGTTGCGCCATAATGATGCGTAACACTTTTGTCATTATATTAAGGGCTGTTGTTGGACCGTGTCATTTTCTTTAATGAGGGGTAAGTCACTGCTTTCTTCGATAGAGTGTGGCGTGCTTTCAATGTCCGTAAGGCGTATCTCGCTGATTTCTTCAGCAAGCTGATAAACTGCCATGGCATAAAGCTCGCTGGTATTATAACGCGTGATGGTATAAAAATTTTGAAAGCCCAGCCAATGCTCATGATTATCTTCACCATCTAGGGTAATGAAGGTTGCTAAGGTATCGTCGGGCAATTTTTGTTGTGGCTGAATGCCTTGTTGCTTCAGTTGACCTAAAGCCAGTGTTGGTTTCAATTGTTTTTGGTTGGGTGCTTCAAATTCATCGTTTGTCTCAATGGGGGTGACAATGGGTTGTCCTGCTTTCCAACCATGTGTTTTAAGGTAATTGGCAATACTACCAATCGCATCCGACACCTCGTTACGCAAGTCAATATTGCCACTGTCGGTAAAATCAATGGCATAATTGCGATAGCTGCTGGGCATAAATTGCGCTTGTCCAATGGCGCCGGCATATGAGCCTAACACGCTATCCGGTTCAAATTTATTTTCCCGACTTAGTAATAAAAATTCTTCAAGCTCGTTTTTAAAAAAGTCAGCGCGACGTGGATATTCAAAGCTAAGCGTGAATAAAGCATCGATGACGCGATGGTTCCCTTGAATTTCACCATAATTTGTTTCTACCCCGAGAATGGCAACGACAATGCTGGCAGGCACGCCATATTCTCGTTCAGCACGGGCTAAAGTGTTTTCATGCTGTTGCCAAAATTCAACCCCTTGTTGGGTTCTTTTTTCAGTGACAAAAAGTTTTTGATAATCAAACCATGGCTTAGCTTCTGACGGTTTATCCATCGATTGAATAATGTCTTCACGGACCACCGCTTGTTGGAACAGTTGTTGCAAATCTTCTTTATCAAAGTCATGTTTGGCCACCATTTCTTCAATGAAACTGCACACCTCTGCCCGATGAGTCACAGGGGCTTCTTCCTGTGCAAAGGTACTGGTTGTAAATAATAGTACAGCATTGAGTATTAAAGCTATTTTGAGGTGCTTTTTTGGCATGGTTGACGGGCCTGTGGTTGATGAGATGGCGCTATTGTAGCAAAAATTGGCGGTTTGGGCAAACAGATCTTCTAGTTTAAGGACGGTGGTGGATAGCGGGTAGGGCTTGCTTCAGACGATCTATTTTAGGTCCGTTCCCAAACCTATTTTTCTTCAGCCTCTGTCTTGCTTTCAGCTTCGATTTTTTGCTTGTAGTTCTTTTTAATTTTCTCAGCCAATTGATAGACAGCCATCGCATAATGCTTGCTGGGATTGTAACGGGAAATGGTATAGAAATTTTGAAATCCAACCCAATGTTCGGGTTTATCTTCACCCTCTAGGACAACAAAGGTCGTTAAGCTATCTGAAGGGAGATCTTCTGTAATTTCTATGCCGCGTTGCTGTAATTTATGTATAGAGTGTGTCGGTTTGAGTTTGTAAAACTCAAGGTGTTTGTTTTCATCTACGGCTTCAACTTGAACAATGACAGCTTGTCCGGGTTTCCAACCATTTTCTTTCAAATAATTGGCCACGCTGCCAATGACATCAGAAACACTGTTGCGTAAGTCAGCCGTCCCACTGCCATTGTAGTCGACAGCGTAATGACGATAGCTACTGGGCATAAACTGCGGTTGGCCAATTGCACCGGCATAAGAACCATCAATACCGATTGGATCTAGGTCGTTTTCTCGCGTTAATAACAGGAACGCTTCTAACTCGCTTTTAAAAAAGTCTGCTCGCCGTGGATATTCAAAACCAAAGGTGGCCAGTGTGTCGAGTACACGGAAACTACCTTGGGTTGCGCCATAGTTGGTTTCAATCCCTAAAATCGCAATAATAATTTCAGGGGGGATGCCATAATCCTGCTCGGCGCGTTCGAGGGCATTGACATGCTGCTGCCAAAATTCAACGCCTTTCTGTGTTCTAGCGTCAGTCACTAGATTTTTTTTATAAGCATACCAGGGTTTGGCTTCAGCTTGGGTATTCATCGAGCTGATCACTTCTTCGCGTAGTTTGACTTTTTTGAATAGCGCTTTTAACTTTTCTTTGTCGAAATCATGCTCTTTCACCATTTTATCGATGAAGGCACGCGTGTCTGCGCGTTCTTCAAAAGGAGGGTCCTCAGCGTTAATGTTGCTTGAGAAGGTTGCAGTCATTAAGAGCACGAGCGTCATGCTGGTGGCTTGAAATATCTTTGTCATTGTGACCTCATTGTCAAATTGCCCTATTATTATACAATTATAATTGAGATTTATATTTTTTGGGGCTTTTCCGATAAAATGTCGTGATTATTTGTATTCTTAACACATTATTGTAGCTTTTATTGTTTTTTACGCATCCTATACTCTCTCGCTAATTTATTGATTTGCTTAGATGATCGTCATAATTTCATGGACCTTGATAAAGAAAATTATTTTAACCTAATTTGAATACTATCATTGTTTTTATAGAATAATATTGCCTCAATAATGATCCAAAAGCTGAAGCTGAGGATCACTGCGCCAAGTGTAAACAACAAGGGTTCAGTTGGACGGGGGGTTAAGCCTGACCAAGCGATGACTTGTTGCGTCAATGCCCATAAGGTTATAATGAATAAAAATATCATTGGGATCAAGGTCACCAGGAAATTGCGCCCACTTCTGTATAGCCATATCGTGATAATCAGCAGGCTGACGCCGGCCAATAGTTGGTTGGTCGTACCAAACAAAGGCCAAATTAAAT
Source organism: Gammaproteobacteria bacterium (assembly GCA_036480475.1). GTDB lineage: Bacteria > Pseudomonadota > Gammaproteobacteria > JAZGGN01 > JAZGGN01 > JAZGGN01. The sequence goes on along the minus strand of JAZGGN010000004.1, from coordinate 6,076 downwards.
AGCCGCCAGAGCCAAATCCGTAGGGTCCTTGTGGCAAAAATACCAGGGCAGCGCTAAAGCCGACGGCGATCGACGTGGCAACGTGACGACGGGCGATAAATGGCATTTTATATTCATAACCTATCTCGCCAATAATATAACGCATCAAGCGTACGGCACTGTCTAATGAGGTGGCTGCGAAGCTGATGACAATCACTGAAATAATGGTCACACCGACTTCATGTGGGATGTGTAAATTGGTCAGCAGTTTGCCAGCGCCCTGGATAAAGACATTTAATCCGCCACTGGTTGCTTGCGTGTAACTTTGGTAATGGGTGATAAACTCTGCTTCAGAATTAAAAAAGGTTACGACGGCAATGATGGCAATCAGTGCTAATATGCCTTCACCGAGCGCGCCGGAATAACCAATGAAGCGAGCATCAGTTTCTTTATTGAGTTGCTTTGCTGTTGTACCCGAGGAGACTAAACTGTGGAAACCAGAAATAGCACCGCAAGCGATGGTAATAAATAACAATGGGAACCAAGAAACATCTGTGGTTGCGTTCACCATGGGTGCTGTGATGATGGGGTTGGCAATAAATAAACCTAAGTATAATAAAGACAAACCAACGACCAGTTGGTAGGCGTTGATATAATCACGGGGTTGTAATAATTGCCACACGGGCAGTGTTGAAGCAATATAAACGTAAATCAATAGGATGACGATCCACAAGCAAAATGCCAGGGCCGTGGCGTCAATATTGTAGATCTGTGCATTTTCACCACCGAAATAAGCCACTAAATCAATACTGAGAAAAGAAAACTCGCCGGCAGCGATTGCGGTGGCATACATAATGACTAAAGCAATGAAAGCAGGGATGAGCATGCTTTTATTGCGCCGATGAATGCTATAGCCAATCCAAATGGCGAGCGGAATTTGGATGAATATGGGGACGACACTGGTGGGGAAAGAGATAAACAGGTTTGCAATGAGCCAGGAAAATACGGCAGTCACCATGAGTAGCAGCAATAAGATCACAAATAAAAATAGTAGCTTTGCGCGTCTGCCAATGTATTTATAAGCCAAGCTGCCGATCGATTGGCCTTTATTACGTATTGAGATCACCAGCGCACCAAAATCATGGACGCCAGCAGCAAAGATGGTGCCTAAAACAACCCACAGCAAGGCGGGCAGCCATCCCCAATACACCGCAATCGCGGGTCCCAGAATAGGCGAAGCGCCGGCAATTGAGGTAAAATGGTGCCCCCAGAGGACGTATTTATTGGTGGGGACATAATCGATATCATCGCGGTAACGATTTGCTGGCGTTTCAAAGTTACGGTCCAGACGGTAGATTTTTTCCGCAATGAAGCGTGAATAATAGCGATAAGCTAAAAAGAAAGCGAAAAGCGTGGCGATGGCTATCCAAGTCGCATGCATTATGGGATCCTAACCACTTATGAAGTTGGCACATATTAGCGTAGTTTTATATGCATCACAATTGGACTTGATCGAGACACAGCGTTAAAGTGCTATTAGTATAGCCAATATGGGAAATTATGAAACCACTTTTGATTGACCAAAAGCAATACGTTGCCAGTCTCGATGTCCATGCACAAAATACATTTACGCCTTTGTGCCCGCAAGAATTGCCAGTAGCGGAAGGCGACCAAATTGTGAATGCGCTTAACCAACAAGCCACATTAGCAGCAAAGCGGATTGGATCAAAGGAAGCGCATCATCCGCAAGCGCTTTGGGTTGCGGATGCAGAGCATCCTCAATTAACCGCCGTTGAAGGTGACAATGTAGATGTGCGCTGGCGGCCACACTCTATTGTGGGCAGCGAGGGTTTTAATTTGATTTCTGGCCTGCCTGAGATCGGTGACTATGATTTTTTTATTTGGCAGGGGATAGAATTAGACATGCATCCTTATGGGGTTTGCTATCATGATTTTGCTGAAAAATTGAGTACTGGGATCATTGAATACTTAGGCTTACATCACATCAATACAGTCATTATCGGAGGGTTGGCTACGGATTATTGTGTTAAAACCAGTACCTTACAATTACGTCGTGCCGGTTTTAATACGATTGTTAATTTGGCAGCTTGTCGCGGCTTGGCTGAAAAAACAACTCAAGCAGCGCTTGAGGAAATGCAGCAGGCAGGGGTCGTATTGGTTGATAATATGGCAGCGATGGTGAATGCAAAGTGATCATCCATTCATTGCTCGATACCGATCTATATAAATTTACCATGATGCAAGTGGTTTTTCATCGCTTTCCAGATGTAGAGGTAGAATATCACTTTGCTTTGCGCAGGCGTTATATTGATTTAAGTGCTTGTGCACAAGCAATCACAGAGCAAATACAGCACTTGTGTACTTTAACACTACAAACGGAAGAAATAGACTATTTAAAAGCATTGCCTTTTATGAAAAATGATTTTATAAATTTTTTAGATAATTTTAAATTAAATAATGATTTTATCCACATTGAAAATAAAGAAGGGTTCAGTTTAAAAATTCGTGGGCCTTGGTTGCATACCATATTATTTGAAGTGCCAATTTTGGCCATCATCAGTGAAGTATATGGTCGACACGTTGATATTGAACCTGATTTTGCTTTAGGTGAAAAAAAATTGAGGCAGAAATTGGATAGCATAAAAAATGATCCGAGCGCAGATGAATTTCGATTTACAGATTTTGGCACACGGCGACGTTTTTCACAGGCTTGGCAGCAACAGGTTATAGAAATGACTATGGCTCAAGCGGAGCAATATTTCATCGGCAGCAGTAATATTTATTTAGCTAAAAAATTTAATATAGCGCCTATTGGTACAATGGCCCATGAATATGTACAAGCATTTCAGGCATTTACAGAAAATATAGGTGATAGTCAGCGTCATGCTTTTGAGGTCTGGATCGAAGAATACCAAGGGCAGCTAGGGATTGCTTTATCAGATACACTTAATTTAAAAACCTTTATTAAAGATTTTAATTTGAGTCTTGCGCAGAGTTACAGGGGGATCCGGCAAGATTCTGGCGATCCAATGGCTTGGGGGGATCGCATTATTCAGCGTTATCGCGATTTAGGCATTGACCCAAGCACAAAAACTTTAGTGTTCAGCGATGCATTGACGTTCGAGAAATCGCTTAAAATTTATCAACATTTTAAGCAACGATGTAAAGTTAATTTTGGGATTGGAACGTATTTAACCAACGACATCTCATCACAGCCTTTAGACATGGTGATCAAAATGGTAAGATGTAATGGGTTGCCCGTTGCCAAGATCAGCGATGACCCTGCCAAATCTATGTGTATTGACGCAGATTATTTGGCGAAGTTGCAGAAGTTGTTATGAGCAGAAGTTGTTATAAAAGGAGAAAGGTATGGACATTCAAGGACAAGCCGCAATCATCACTGGTGGCGCATCGGGTATGGGTGCAGCGACTGCTGAAAAATTGGTAGAGCAGGGCGCTAAAGTGTGTCTGTTGGATAAAAACTACCAATGGGCACAAGACATGGCGAAGAAATTAAAGGGCCATGCGATTGCTTGTGATGTTGCTGATAACGACAGTGTTGAGCAAGCACTGCGAAGTGCTGAAGAATTACAGGGGAAGGCACGGATCTGTATTAATTGCGCAGGTATCGCCTCTGCCGGCCGTATTGTGGGTCGTGAAGGTCCGATGGCAATGGCGGATTTTAATCGTGTTATTGAAGTCAATTTGCTTGGCACATTCAATGTTATGCGTTTGGCTGCAGCCTCAATGATGCAACTTGATCCCTTAGGTAAATCGCAAGCACGAGGTATTATCATAAACACCGCTTCAATTGCGGCTTACGATGGTCAAATCGGTCAAGCGGCTTATAGTGCAGCCAAAGGGGCTATCGTCTCATTGACTTTACCAGCAGCGCGCGAATTCGCAAAATTTGGCATTCGCGTGAATACAATCGCGCCTGGATTGATCGCAACACCGATGTTAGCGGATATGCCAGAGTCGGTGCGAGAAAGTTTGGTCGCACAAACCCAATTTCCCAAACGTTTAGGTTATCCACAGGAATATGCCAAGCTGGTTGCTCATATGATCGATAATGAATTAATTAATGGTGAAGTGATACGTTTGGATGGTGCAGTAAGATTAGCCGCGAAGTGAGTATAGATTAAGGAAGTTAAAATGAAATTCAAAAGTCGTTACGAAGCTAAACAGCCTGATGTACAAGGAATGGTACATTATACTGCCGAAGAAGATCATGTTTGGAATATACTTTATGAGCGTCAAGTGAAATTATTGTCAGGGCGCGCGTGTGATGAATATATTCAAGGGATCCGAGATTTAGAATTTACGGCACATGAAATTCCGCAAATACCACAAGTCAATGCACATTTAAGAGCATTGACAGGTTGGCAAGTGGCGCCAGTCGCCGCATTGATTTCATCAGAAGAATTTTTTTCATTATTGGCAAATAAACACTTCCCGGTAGCTACATTTATTCGTGCGATGGCAGAATTAGATTATGTAACAGAGCCGGATATTTTTCATGAATTATTTGGTCATTGCCCGATGTTTGCAAATCAAACTTACGCAGACTTCGTGCAAGCCTACGCCCAACTTGCCCTTGATTATGGCAGTGCATACTGGCCACTGATGTTACGCCTTTTTTGGTTTACGGTTGAGTTTGGTTTGATTAAAACGTCCGCAGGTTTGCGCGCTTATGGTGGGGGTATTTTATCTTCCGCGGAAGAAACGGTTTACTGTATTGAAAGTAGCACGCCACAACGAAAAGTTTTTGATGCGGTCGAGGTTTTTCGTACACCTTATCGTATTGATAGGCTGCAATGTATTTATTATGTGATTAATGACTATCAACAATTATATGACATGATGCAGTTTGAGATAAGAGATTTCATTGAACAAGCGCGGCAATTGGGTGAATTTTCGCCGCAATTCCCAGTGGAAAAAGATAATCCTTGTATTTATATCGGTGCTTTTGGGTGAGCATAGCCATTACCCGGCCCTGTCCTGACTAATTTGACTCGGGTAGTCCAGGAGTTTATATTACGAGGATTGTAAACCTAGAGATGTTAGTAGAACACCATCGTGCTTGTTGAATCCTTTCCCTCGTAGTCGTACATAGTCAAACTCATGGTGCACACGGTAATTATCACGTAATTGGCTGAATCCTTCGGCTGTACTGATATTCTGTTGCAGTAAATGTTTTTTCATTTGTTGCGTGTCTTGCCTTGGATCATAAATATTTAAAACAACACCTTTCCAATCATTGCTTGTGTCAGGCACAGTTATTTCAGGGGGGGCGATGGGATACGGGATATTATCAACGGCAGTTTGTTTAAGCCATTGCATGGCGCTGCGATATACCATTTCTGCGCCGTGCCATTTGGCTTGAACAGCGTGTCCTGCGATATGCGGTGTGCAAATCGTGGCTTGCTGTATTAAGTCTAAATCGATATTCGGCTCATCTTCATAAACGTCTAAACACAAAGTTAAATGTTCGCTATATTTTTTTAAATCTTCACTGTTAATGATGGCGCCGCGAGCAGCGTTTAATAAGACGCAGCCCGTTTTTTGCTGTTGTAAAAATTTCTTTTCGATTAAATGAAAACTGGGGTGATTGCCGGTGGTGGTTAATGCTGCGTGGATGCAAATTAAATCGAGATCGATAAATTGTGTGAGTGGTGCCGAAATAAATTTCTGCTCATGTTCACTGCGGAGGGGATCATGGACGATGACTTCAAAGCCCAGATCTTGCAAGGATTGAATGACCAGGCTACCGACACGACCCGCACCGATCACGCCAGCGCGTTTGCCTTTTAATTTTCCTTGTTGGTGTAAAGCAGCAAGGGTGCAAACGACATATTCAGCCACCGATCGGGCATTGCAACCCGGTGCGTTTGTCCAAGTGATATTTTTTTTTTCAAGCCACGCTTTGTCTATATGATCACTGCCACTGGTGGCGGTGGCGACAAATTTGATCAGTGTATTATCTAGTAATTCAGCGTTGATTTTATTAACGGAACGACACAGTAAAATATCGGCATCTTTAAGCGCATTTGCGGTGATATCCGTACTGGCTAAT
>JAZGGN010000003.1:0-3609 GCA_036480475.1 Gammaproteobacteria bacterium | reverse complement strand
CAAGTTTGCCTTTTACAGCGGTCTTCGTACTTCTGAGCTTATTGGCTTGTGCTGGGATGATATTGATTGGGTCAATGGCTTAGTTCATGTTTGCAGGGCCGTTGTTTGCCAGCAGGTCAAAGGGCCAAAGACGAAGGCTGGAGAACGTGATGTATTGTTATTGGTACCCGCCTTGGAAGCACTGAAAGCACAGAAACAACATACCTTCCTGGTGGGGAAACGGGTATTTCATAATCCTCGCACGAACCTGCCGTGGATCTCAGATAAACAAATTCGTGAGCAAGCATGGCGTCCTTTGCTTAGGAACGCGGGTGTCAGGTACCGTTATCCTTATCAAACCCGTCATACCTATGCATCAACGATGCTCAGCGCCGGTGAAAATATGCTCTGGGTATCAAACCAAATGGGGCATGTTGATGTGGAAATGGTTATGAAGAAGTATGGTAAATGGATCCCAAACAGCCACTCGAAGGTGGGTTACCAGCTTAGGAATGACTGGTCAGAACACTGTGCGGTCTAGCGCTTTTCTCTTTTCTGATCCTACCTTATATAAGCGTGCAAAAACCAAGAGTCCCCTCACAGGCCCCTGCGGCGGGAACTTTTAAAAAATTTCCTTTAAAATCAAATGGTTAAATGGTGGAGGCGGCGGGAATCGAACCCGCGTCCGCAAATCCTCTGCCTTCGGTTCTACATGTTTAGCGTTGTCTTTAAGTTTGACCACTTACCCTCCGACAGGCAGGAGAATAAGCAGCGATCTCATTAAGTTTAACAGTGAGGTCATGAGTACGCCGCACTACGAGCTTATGAAATATAGCCATCTATACGAACCCATAAGCAGGCTCGCTAGATGGTGCGTGCCGGTTATTAAGCGGCGCGGTGATTAACAGTATACTGACTAGGCAGCAACTGCGGTATCACCCACAAGGTTATCGTCGTTTGCGATTATATTTCTGTAGCCTGATTTACGAGGTTGAGCCACAATCCTCGACATGCCCCTTGGGTTTCGTAACCTACGTCGAAGCCAAGTCGCCCCCTATTTTAGGGAGTAGCGTACCTATTATAGCACAGTATTGACATTATACTAACACTATTTGATAATTTTAATTCTTTTTCAATAGTCGTCCCTTTTCACGTTGCCAGTCATGTGCTTTATTGCTGGCGCGTTTATCGTGCAGTTTTTTACCTTTAGCCAGTGCGATTTCGACTTTAGCTAGGCCTCTTTTCCAATACAGACCTAAGGCGACAATGGTATATCCTTTGCGTTCAACGCTGCCGATCAGCTTTTTTAACTCACCGTGTTTGAGCAGTAATTTACGGGTACGTTGCGGTTCGGGGTCAACATGCGTTGATACGGTCGGTAGTGGTGAAATAATCACGCCCAGCAACCACGCTTCGCCACGTTTAATGATCACATGGCTGTCTGTGAGCTGAACACGCCCGGCCCTTAGGCTTTTGACTTCCCAACCCTGTAAAACAATGCCCGCTTCAAAACGCTCTTCAATGAAGTATTCATGGCGTGTTTTCTTATTTAAGGCGATTGTTGCTGGTTTAGGCGATGCTTTTTTCATCTAAATCTCTTGACAGGTTGACGCAAAACTACCCAGTATAAAATATTTGGCTACGATAAAAAAGGCTATTAACCCCAGTTCGGGATAAGGGGTATGAAAGAAATCTACATTTTATTGGCTAATCTATTGAATTATAAGATTAAATTATTTACTTAAAAAATAGATTTCTTGATTTAAGCGAGCCAAAGGGTCAAGATTGAGGCGAGAAGGCTAAAAAAAGAGGCATGTACTCAATGGTCATAACGATTTTTTTAGCCTTCTCGACGATAATATTGGTCCTTTGGTGACGCTTAAACATGTCTCTTATCCCGAACTGGGGTTATTTAGCTTGTTTGTTCAACTAAAATAAAAGAGAATGCTGATTTTAGACTATAAGGTTTATCTATGGCAATTGTTAAGCGATCGATTGATATTCCCTATTCGCCCGAGCAAGTGTATGCGCTTGTTGATGATATTAAGGCTTACCCTGAATTTATTTCCTGGTGTGAAAGTTGCACAGTGCATCATCGCGATGAAGATCAAGTGAAAGCGAGTTTGGTGGTTGCTGGTGGTGGAATACGCAAATCTTTTACCACACATAACTTATTACAGCATAATAAAATGATTGAGATCCGCTTAATTGATGGACCATTTAAGCATCTGGAAGGGTTTTGGCGCTTTGATCTGATAGATAATGGGCATTGCCGTATTGCTTTAGATATGGAGTTTGAATTTGCCGGTAAATTATTGGATTTTGCTTTTGGCCCAGTGTTTCATCAAATGACAAATAAACTGGTCGATCTTTTCTGTAAGCGCGCTGAAGTTGTTTATGGGGGATCAGGTGATTAGGGTTGAAGTTGCTTATGCCAGTACTGCCCAGCAATGTATTATACCATTGCAGGTGCCGGTGGGCTGTCAGGTGCAGCAAGCCATCATGCGATCGAAAATTATACAACAATTTCCAGAAATTGATCTGAATTCTAGTATCGTCGGCATATTTTCCCAGCCCACGAGCTTGAACGCGGTATTAAAAGAAGGGGATCGCATTGAAATTTATCGCGCGCTTATGGTTGATCCAAAGCATAGACGACGGATGCGTGCGAGTTGCTCGCAATAAGCGATAAAATTGTCACCGCTCATCCTGTCGTAAGAAACGTCTATAATTTGTCCAGTCTTGCCTCAAATCTAAACGTTTTTAGCAGTCTTGGCTAGGGGGACTGAGCTATTACGTAAAATTAGGGTGTGTTGTCAATTCGCTAGTCTCCGACCCATTCTTCAAATGTAATGCTTGTGATTTGATCATTCTCAAATTTAACGATCAATTTTTCCAGGACCAATGGTTTGCGGAATTGTTCGCGAGAATAAACATATTCCCAACGGTTTGGATTAAACAGATCACTCGTGAGCGGTGTGCCCATGATGTTTGTCACGTGCACTTTGCTCATGCCTGGCTTAAGTTGCCCCATCTGTTCTGGATTGATTATATTACCTTGCTGGATGATCCTATATTGCGGTCCTAACGGAGAACAGCCGATTAGTAGTGTAAATATTAGGCAAATGAGGTATAGTTTTAATGATTTCATGAGATAACAGGTTGCTGATAGAAAGGTATACGATAGTAACCATCTTTAATCTAAAAATAAACCTAAATTGCACAGCTTTTAACCCAAAAAAATTAGCTGTAGAGAGATGAATCAAATATCCGTACGATTTATTTCCCTACAACTGCTTTTTTTGGGTTAAACTGCGCAACTTAGGTCAAACACTGATAGGGGAGAAATATGGCGATTACTGGTGACGAATTGCGTCGTAAAGGGTTAAAAATCACTTTGCCGCGTATCAAGATATTAGAAGTGCTAGGCACTTCTGCCAAGCGCCATCTGAGCGCGGAAGACATCTATAGAAAACTCAGAGAGGTGGATACAGATATTGGCTTGGCGACGGTTTACCGTGTGTTGTCTCAATTTGAAAGTGCGAATATTGTCATGCGGCATAATTTTGAAGGGGGACACTCGGTATTTGAATTGAGTGATGATACTCATCATGACCATGTGGTTTGCAC
>JAZGGN010000002.1:0-2821 GCA_036480475.1 Gammaproteobacteria bacterium | reverse complement strand
ACCGAGATACAAAAAATAGCCATCAATGAAAGTATGGTAACCATGAAAGAAGACGGGATTAGAAAAGCACTTAAAGGTATTACCACGATTGAAGAAGTCATGCGTGTGACTCAGGATGCCTAAGTTTCATTATAAAGCCGTTGCTGCTAATGGCGAGTTTCTCGAAGGCAAGATGGACGCTGCAACGCAAGGCATGGTTATTAGTAAATTACAAAATGCTGGACATATCCCCATTAGTGCAAATGAGATTACTTCTTCACGCAGCCCATCACGTTTAAATCAACTCACAACGTTTTTCCAAAAAGATAAAATCAATGATAAAGACATTACACTACTAACTCGCGAACTAGCAACTTTATTACATGCTGGTTTGCCGCTTGATAATGCCCTACAAACATTAGAAGAGCTAAGCAGCCCTGGTCTTGTTAAAAACATGGTGATGGATGTTCATGTTCGCGTACAAGGGGGTACTTCTTTCTCTGAAGCACTGGATGCGCAAAATGGTGTCTTCAGTCAACTCTATTTAAATATGATCCGTGCCGGTGAGGTCGGGGGTGCTTTGGATGCTATTCTCGAACGTCTGGCTGATTATCTTGAACAAACGGCAGAACTTAAGGCCACGATTAAATCAGCACTTATTTATCCCAGCATTCTTTTTGTCATTGCGGGTGTTTCGGTTTTTGTCTTATTACTTTTTGTTGTGCCTCAATTTGTACCGTTGTTTGAAGATGTCGGACAAGCATTGCCTTTACCAACACAGATTGTTTTCGGTAGCGCTGAATTTTTACGACAATATTGGTGGATCTTACTTGGCGTTTTTGCAGCTGCGATATGGATTGTTGATCAACAACTACAGGATCCGGTAAATCGCCAACGTTGGGACGCCAAGTGTTTATCGCTACCCGTCTATGGTGAATTGATCACAAAGCTTGAAGTCGCCCGTTTTTCCCGAACACTGGGCACGCTATTAGTTAATGGTGTACCTGTACTGACCGCTGTCACCATTGTACGTAAAATAATAGTGAATCGTGTCATTGCCAATATTGTTGATGCCGTTGCAACCAGCCTGGAACAAGGTCAAGACATGGCACAGCCTTTGCTGGAATCTGGTCATTTTCCGGCACTTGCTGTGCAACTGATTCAAGTCGGTGAAGGCACAGGACAACTTGAAAATATGTTAATTAAGATTGCTGATATTTATGACAATGAAGTGCGAACCATGATTAAACGTCTGTTGACTTTATTAGAGCCGATCCTCATTATTGGTTTGGGTGCGGTTATTGCCTTTATTATTGTTTCTATATTGGTTGCCATCCTTGGACTTAATGAATTGGTGATATAACGACAACTGAGTCCTTAATGTAATGAATAAAAATAAATTACAAAAGAGATCAATTCGTCATTTACAGGGGTTCACTTTGGTGGAACTACTGGTTGTACTTGCCATCCTGGGGATGATTTTAGGTCTGGTGGGCCCACGCGTCATGAAACACCTGGGCAGTGCCAAATCGAATACAGCAAAGTTGCATATTGAAGATTTCGGTGGTGCTCTGGATCTGTTTTATCTTGAAAATGATCGCTATCCCTTGAGCCAGGAAGGTCTCGAAGCATTGGCGCAGAAACCTGCTGGTTTGGACAACTGGAACGGCCCTTATTTGAAAAAGAAAAAAATACCCACGGACCCCTGGGGCAATTCCTATCACTACCAATCACCTGGGGAGAATGGTGCTTATGATCTTTATTCCTACGGTGCGGATAATGCCCCGGGAGGAGAAGATAATAATAAAGACGTTGTCAGTTGGGAATAGGCTTAATATTGTATATTTATGCGAATACTTCGTTACGGCACTCTTTGCAATGCTCATGTATTAGCATATACACTGCGCTTCCCTAAAAGCACCGTGCCTTATTTTCACATAAATATCCTGATTTTAATTACTGTCTCGATGTCAGATTAATGAGATCACATATTAATAAAGGCTTTACATTAATAGAAATAATAGTGGCATTAGTGATTGTGGGGATGATCCTTGCCATTGTTCCACTGCTGTTACCGAATATAATTGCCAGTACAAAAACCAAGGCAGCAGTACGTGAGCTTGCTGCCGGACTCAAATATGCCCGTAGCCAATCAATCACTAAACAAAAAGAAATAACGTTAATACTTAATGTTGAAAAAAAGTTTTATCAAGTCAACAAACGCCAAAAAAAACTTAAATTACCGAACAATACTCAGCTAATATTAGTGACTGCTCGCTCGGAACAACACTCCCAAGATCAAGCGTCGATCCGATTCTTTCCTGATGGCAGCTCGACAGGTGGTCGTATTAATCTTGGCAACGATAATAATATGTATTCGATTGATATTAATTGGCTAACCGGAAAAATTAAGATCTCCCCTTGATGTGATGTTTAATTTTCAACATTGCCGTGGTTTCTCATTACTCGAAGTACTCGTTGCTTTTTCAATCCTTGCACTTTCTTTAGGTGTGTTGTATCAAATTTTTAGCAAGGGGACGCATGCTACTATTCTTGGTAAAGAATATGCATGTGCCACTATCATCGCGCAATCTAAACTCGATGCATTTGGGGTTGTAGACAGTCCAGAGACCAGTAAAAGCCAAGGAATTGAAGATGATAAATACCAATGGGAAGTCATGGTTCAGCCGCTAGACTATGAAAACGAATCAATTATTCAACTCGGGGTTGCCCTATATAAAATTGATGTTGAAGTGTTGTGGAGGAGTCTGGGTAAACAACGGTCCATTAAACTTAATTCACTCAAGCTTTTCCCTGAACAATGAGTACTAACAATAAAAGA
>JAZGGN010000001.1:0-2313 GCA_036480475.1 Gammaproteobacteria bacterium | reverse complement strand
ACTGTCTGTTCTAATTAAGGCGGTGACTTCAGAAGAAGTCTTGCAGCGAGCGTTGCGCCGTTTACGGCGACGCGAATTTGTCCGTATTGCCTGGCGTGATTTAAGCGGCTGGGTAGACTTGCAAGAGACAGTGCATGACTTATCACAATTTGCAGATTGCAGTATTCTGGCGGTATTAAATTTATTGCATCAATGGCAAATGCGTTTATTGGGCGAACCTGTTGATGAAGCGGGCAATGTGCAGTCTTTGTTGGTGATTGCTTTAGGGAAGCTCGGTGGTGGTGAACTTAACTTTTCTTCTGACATTGATTTAAGTTTTGCGTTTCCTGTCAATGGTGAGATTCATAATCATGGCAAAATACTCAGCTATGAACAATATTTTATCCGCTTGGCGCGACGTTTTATTAGAGTCTTTAGTGCCAATACGCAAGATGGCTTTGTTTTTCGTGTCGATATGCGTTTGCGACCTTATGGTGACGCAGGTCCTTTGGTGATGAGCTTTTCTGCTATGGAAACCTATTACCAAGAGCAAGGTCGTGATTGGGAGCGTTATGCCTTAGTCAAAGCACGGGTATTGACTGAAGATAAACAATATCGTCAACAACTCGCGGGAATTATTAGACCCTTCGTTTACCGTCGTTATTTAGACTACAGCGCTATTGTGGCCATGCGTAACATTAAACGATTGCTTGCTCGTCAAGTTAAAGTCAAAGGTTTGCAGCAGGATATTAAGCGTGGGGCAGGGGGGATCCGACAGATTGAATTTATTGTGCAAACGCTACAATTGATCCGTGGCGGTCAAGTGGTCGATTTACAAACAACCAGTATTTTTGAAATATTTATACAACTACAACAGCAAAAAATTCTGACGAAAGAGATTGTCGAAAAGTTAAGGCAAGCCTATGAATTTTTGCGCCGCTTAGAACATGTGTTACAAATGATTGCGGATAAACAAACGCATGAATTGCCGGTCGATAAACTTGAGCAGGTGCGTATTGCCTATGCGCTTGGATTCAAAAATTGGCAAGCGTTAAAGAAGGTATTGGAAACCTGGAGAAAATTCGTCAAAAATAATTTTGAAAAAATGTTAGCGCAAGAAAAATCGCAAATAGAAAAGTCCTCATTGGATGAACAAGTGCGAGCCATGTGGTTGGGTGAAGTGAATGAAATTGCAGCGAAAAAAATCTTGCAACGGCTTGGGTTTAAATCAGCGGATGAAACATTTCGTCTCTTGAAAAAATTTCACAGCAGTCGTCGTTGTCGCCAAGCCTCGCAACTATCGCGTTCACGTTTGGATGTGTTGATGCCAGTTCTGCTACGCTTAAGTGCGCAATGCGATCCCTCGACAATTACACTGCAACGTGTATTGCATTTGCTGGAAGCAGTGATCCGTCGTAGTACTTATTTGGTTTTATTGTGGGAAAAGAATCAAACTCTGCAGCATTTGATGGAATTGTTGAGCAAAAGTGAGTGGATAGCAGAACAAGTGATTGCACACCCGCAGTTATTGGATGAATTGCTGCATACCAAAGCGCTTTACAAACCGCAGACTAAGCAAGCGCTGATAAAAGAACTGGATCAAACTTTGGCACAATTACCAGAGCAGGATTTGGAGATGCAAACTGAAGCACTATGTGTTTTTAAGTTGGCGCAACAATTGCGAGTGGCGGCAGCGGATGTTAGTGGCACCTTACCCTTGATGCAGGTCAGCGATCATTTGACCCATGTGGCTGAAGTGATTATACAAAAAGTGAAGCAATTGGCGATGGAGGAGATACATCACAAATATGCCCAAAGTGCGTCAGAGATATTGCCTGAAGAAGATTTTATTATTATTGCCTATGGGAAGTTAGGGGGTATTGAACTGAGCTATGACTCTGATCTTGATTTGGTTTTTCTGCATAATAATTTAGCCGCGGATCCTCAGATCACCTTACGCCTAGCACAACGGATCCTCCATTTATTGACGGTACGCACACATGCGGGTTTACTTTATCGAGTTGATCCACGTTTGCGTCCTTCAGGGGCTTCTGGGTTATTGGTTAGTCATATTGATGCTTTTATAGAATATCAGCAAAAACAGGCCTGGACTTGGGAACATCAAGCGTTGGTGCGTGCGCGCGTGGTGAGTGGTGGCGGTAAAATAGAAGTACATTTTAACGCAGCACGCCGATCTATTTTGCAGCGACAGCGGGATCAGTGTAAATTACGGCAAGAAGTGGTTAATATGCGTGTTCGGATGCGTGCAGCGAATGAAGTCAAGCAGGCAGGGTGTATTGATATTCGCCAATGCGCTGGCGGGGTGACCGATAT